>DAOLYC010000321.1:0-3293 GCA_035425605.1 Ferruginibacter sp. | reverse complement strand
GGCAGTTATAAGAGTACCGATGGTGGCAATAACTGGAGCCGTGTAACGATTACTGGCAGTGGGTTTCCTACGAATGATGGTGTTGGAAGAATTGGTGTGGCAGTTTTTGCCACCAACCCTAATATAATTTATGCCATACTTGATAACCAGAACCACAGACCCGATACCGCAAAGAAAAATACTGATACCAATTATGTACTCAAAAATTTTAAAGACATAAGTAAAGAAGATTTTTTAAAACTGGATGACAAAAAATTAGACAGGTTTTTATCTGACAATAATTTTAAAGAAAAATATACTTCTGCATCTGTAAAGGAAATGGTTAAAACAGGCAAAATAAAACCAACCGAAGTTTATAACTATTTATTTGATGCCAATACGGCTTTATTTGAAACACCCATCATTGGTTGCGAAGTTTACCGCAGCAATGATGCCGGCATACACTGGCAAAAAGTAAACAATAAAGAACTGAACATTTATAGTACTTACGGTTATTATTTTGGAAAAATATCTGTAAGCAATATCAACGAAAACAAAGTAATACTGAGTGGATATGCTTTAATGCTGAGTACCGATGGCGGAAAAACTTTTAAAAGCATTGACAATGATGCCACACATGCCGACTGGCATGGTTGCTGGATGAACCCTACTAACGACAAACATTGGATAGCAGGCAACGATGGCGGCTGCAATATTACTTATGATGATGGTAAACATTGGTTTAAAGCCAATACACCTTCTGTTGGCCAGTTTTATAAAATTGCTGTTGACGATGCAAAGCCTTACAATATTTATGGTGGGCTGCAAGATAATGGAACCTGGTACGGGCCTTCCAATACAAAAGATATAGACCAATGGGATTACGAAGGCGTTTACCCCTGGAAAAGATTAGGCGGTGGCGATGGTATGCAGGTAGCCGTTGATACAAGGGATAATAATACAGTGTACTTTGGATCTCAATTTGGATTTTATGGCCGCAGAAACACAAGTGGTGGAAAAAGAATTTCCATTTATCCTCAACCCGATTTGGGTGAAGAAAAATACCGATTTAATTGGCAAACTCCCATCTGGCTTAGTAAGCACAACCAGGATATTTTTTATTATGCCAGCAACAGGTTTCACCGCAGTTTGCAGCAAGGGCAAAACATGCAAACTTTAAGCCTTGACTTAACCAATGGTGGCCAACCTGGCGATGTACCTTTTGGTACCAGCACCACCCTTGCCGAATCGCCATTAAAATTTGGCCTTATTTATATTGGTACCGATGATGGAAATATACAGGTAAGTAAAGATGATGGTTATACCTGGGCAAAAATAAGTAACACTATCCCCAAAGAAATGCAGGGCATGTATGTAAGCCGTGTTACACCATCGGCATTTAAAGAAGGCAGGATATATGCCAGTTTAAATGGCTACCGTAATGATAATTTTGGTGCATATCTTTTAGTAAGCGAAGATTACGGCATCACCTGGACAAAACTTGGAAATGATTTACCAATGGAACCTATTAATGTGGTAACTGAAGATCCTATAAACGAAAATATCATTTATGTAGGAACAGATAACGGGTTATATGCTTCTTTTAATATGGGAAAAACATTTAAGGTGCTTGATAAAAACCTGCCCCGTGTGCCTGTACACGATATAGTTGTACAGAAGCGTGATAACGAACTGGTGATTGCCACACATGGCCGCAGTATATACATTACCAAGTTAAATGCTATTCAGAAATTATATTGATTATTATAAGTTGAGTTATGTTTAAAAATTAAAACCTAACTTTTCACTGATTGTTTTATCCAACACAGGTAATTGTTTGCGTTCAACTAAAAAACTATTCAGTTGGGTAATTTCCTTAAATATATAGTGTTTGTCCATTGCTGCTTTTAAGTAACCGGCGCCTGTGCTGCCACCTGTACCAATACGGGTGCCTATCATTCGTTGCACCATATTTATATGGCGGCTTCGCCAGTTGCCCAATTGGTTATCTATTTCTACAAGCGTTTCTAATAATTGAAACGGCAACTCCAGCATAGGATAACCATGATACATCATAATAAACAATGCCGCCCTGCAAGCCTTTGACGATAAATTTCTAGCTTCATCTGCATCAGTATTATTAAATACATTTTCAAATGTGGTTGCATTATTTTTTTCGGCTTCGGCTAAACTGCTGTTATAAACCTGTTGGTAATTGTTCCAGAAATCGCCCGTTATAAATGGCATCCTCTCCAACCAGGTATTTAATAATTCAATGACCGATTTGCCACTTTCCGCATCTTTAATAATGGCAATATCTTTTTCTTTCAGTTGAGAGGTATAATAATTTTGGCCGTGCCTGTTCTCAAATTTCAAGCCCAGCTTAGCTTCCAGCACTTTAAATTGGTAACTTTGAAAACCCGATGCCGGCCGTAGCATATCTCTGAAATCCAGAAAATCCATGGGAGTCATCGTTTCTATAATATCTATCTGCTGCACCAATACTTTTAAAATGGTAACCACTCGTTTTAAACGATGTACCACAGTAGCCATATCATTTGAGTTATCGTTTACAACAGGCTTACTCATAATTTCAATAACTGAATTTACTTCAAACAACACTTGTTTAAACCAAAGTTCATAAGCCTGGTGAATGATGATGAAGAGCATTTCATCGTGTGCAGGTTCTTTTCCTTCTTTAAAACTTTCGGGAGCCTGTGCTCCGGTAATTTTATCAAGCTGCAAATAATCTGCGTAATAAACTCCTTTTTCCATAATCATTAGTTATTAAGCAAACTTACATGATTTATTTTTTGCCCTGTCATATCAATCTCGCTTTTGTTAACGATTGGTAAACAAGTTTTGCTTTAACATAAACTTTTCTAAATGCAAATAGCATGGCATCATTTTCTAAAGCAAAGTAACATGCAGACTGTAAAACCCTGCAACCTAATTATGAAAAGAAAAATTTTACTCACCATCTTCAACACATTTTTAATTTTCAACTTCATTAATGCCCAGGTAAGCTTTGGCATACGTGGCGGCGTAAATTTTTCCAAATGGCAGGGAAATGATTTACAAATTATAGAAGACCTGGTTGACAAAACCGATGGTTACATAGTAACTAAAGGCAAAACTGGTTTTCATATTGGCACTTATGCAAACATTCCATTGTCCCAAACCTTTTCTTTTGAACCTGGTATCGGTTATTCAAAAAAAGGTTATAGCATTAAAGGCGATTTTCAAATTAATGCACTTAAAATTTTGGCCATCAACGCAGGTGCACAGGTACAGGCTCATTATATTGATATTCC
>DAOLYC010000320.1:0-3295 GCA_035425605.1 Ferruginibacter sp. | reverse complement strand
TGTTTCGCCTGGATAGCTTTTATAGTAAATCAGTTATTACCAATAACTACTTTGATTAAGTAAAATGGAGAAAGAATATCATACGGATGATTTTGAACAACTGCTGAAAGAAAGGGCAGATCAGTTCAGGATGTACCCTTCAAAAAGGGTATGGCATAGCATTTATAATAACCTGCATCCTGGCCGCAGGTGGCCGTCTATAGTAATGAGCCTGCTTTTAGTTTCATCACTTTTGCTGATTGGTTATTTACATACTGGTGAAAATAATTTATCACAACGGATCAATTCAACATACACTGAACCCGTAAATGTACCCAATACTGCTGCCACAAGTATAGCTGTAGAAAATAAGCAGGTGGCTAAGGTAAAAATAAAAAATACAAATAAAGATTTCACCAATGCATTTGATGATTTAATAACTAACGAAACAGATTTTTATACTTATACTGTTGTTAGAAATAACAGGCCAGCAGGATTTTTTAATACAACAAATGATGAAAATAAACCCCTGATATCAGATATAACTGTACCGGCAGGCAATGAGTTGATAAAGCGTGTAGATCAGTACATAAAAACAAATCAGTTATTTGCAGATATTTCATCCGCCACAACCAAAAAAAATAAAACAACGCCTGTTAAAGTAAAAAATCAGGAAGTAGTTGTTAATGAAAATATAGTTGTACAAACAAATGAAAATACTGCCGATTTGCCAATGAGTTCCAATAACAATATTTCAACTAATGCTGATAAAATATTGGATAAAGAAAAACCAGCAGATAAAAAAATACAGGCAGTATCACCAGCCAATGATAAAATATTAACGGATGAAGATAGAGCCTGGATTGAAGATTTTGCTATGCAAAATAATAAAAGACATAACAGGTTTAAAGGTAAACTGGCTTTTCAATTTTATGTAACGCCTGCAGTAAATTACCGTAAGCTTACAACAAAGTCAAAAGGCTCAAGTGCCCCCATGGTTACCGGCGATATAAATAATGCTATTAGTCAAAAACCTGGTGTTGGTGTTGAGGCGGGTGTAGGCTTGTATTATTCAATTGCAAAAAACGTATTGTTTAAAGCAGGATTGCAATTTAATTATACTAGTTTTAATATTAAGGCAGACCAGTCAAATCACCCTGTAGTAACTAACATTTTGTTAAACGATCCTGTAACCGGTTATTCATATTTATCGGCACGAAGTTCTACAACCACTAACACCAATAATAGTTCTTCATTGCGGCCGGTTACACTGCATAATAGAACTTACCAGGTTTCTTTACCAATAGGGTTTGCATATAAGTTAAGCAGCAAGGATAAAGTAGATTGGTATGCAGGCGCCACTTTACAACCAACGTATATTTTTGGCGGCAATGCTCATATCATATCTGCCGATTTAAAAAATTATGTTTCTTACCCTTCTTCCATCAACAGTTGGAACCTGAACCTTGGATTTGAAACTTATATGAACTTTAAACTGGGCAGCTATAATTTACAGGTAGGGCCACAAGTACGTACCCAGCTTTTTTCAACCTACAAAAGAAATGTAGCGCTTATTGAAAAACCTTATGCTGTAGGGCTTAAATTAGGATTAACCAAAGGTTTTTAGTTTTAAAATGTAATTATAAAGGCAGCAATCAGGTATTGCTGCTTTTTTATTTTTGTTTACCAGCCCCTATCATCTTTTTTGCAAATAGGGCCTTTAATTTTAATTTTGACGCATGAAAATTATATTACCTGTTTTTTTATTAATATTTTTTTTTACGGCTTGTAACCAGGCTGATAAATCAACAAAAAATAATGTAGCGGTTGCTGATACAGTGCAGCAAAAATTTTTTCCGGTAACAGCATTTATAAAAGGAGAAATTTATGAAATGAAAAAAAGTGGTATCAATCCTTTACAATATACCACCCAAAACAATCATACCGATTCGGTATGGGTAAAAGTTGAAGATATAGATTCGGTAATAAATGAATTTTTACACCCGGTGATAGATTCAACTAACCTTACCGGCTTATTTACAGAAAAAAGTTTTCTAGACCAGACAATAAACGCCATTACATTTACATACGAAGCCAAAGCGCCATTGCCCGACTCAATGAAACTAAGGCATTGGGATGTGTATATTGATCCAGAAACACAAAAAGTAAAAAGGGTTTACCTTGTAAAAGAAATGAATGATGGTAAAATGTTACAGTTAACCTGGATTAGTAACCAATGGTGCAAGATAACAAGTATTACTACTAATAAAAATGGTGAATCAAAAGTTGATAAAGAAACAAAATTAACCTGGGCTTTTTAAATATAATGACACAACAGGAATTTTCTGAAATTGCTCACACTATCCCTTCTCAACCTGGCATTTATAAATATTTTGACCAGGCAAACGAATTACTATATGTAGGCAAAGCAAAACAGCTTCGTAAAAGAGTAAGCTCCTATTTTTCTAAAAAACTAACAAATTATAAAACCTATGAGCTGGTACAGCGTATTCATCATATAGAGTTTACCATTGTAAATAACGAAAAGGATGCTTTTTTACTGGAGAATACACTTATAAAAGAATTTAAACCTCGTTATAATATCAGCCTTAAGGATGACAAGACCTATCCTTACATTGTAATAAAAAATGAACCTTTTTCAAGAGTATTTTTTACAAGGCGAAAAATAAATGATGGTTCACAATATTTAGGACCTTATACTTCTGTAGAAAAAGTAAGGGAGTTGCTTGAAGTTATAAAACAAAATATACACTTGCGTACCTGTAAGTTGAATCTTACAGAAAAAAATATAAAGAAAGGTAAATTTAAAGTTTGCTTAGAGTACCACCTGGGCAATTGCAAAGGCCCTTGCGAAGGGTTGCAGACATTAGAAGATTATAATGAAGAGTTGCTACAATTGGTGAACCTGCTGAAAGGCAATTTGGGATCGGTTATGCAGTATTTTAAAAAAGAAATGCAGGATTGTGTTGTTGCCATGAAATTTGAAGATGCCGCACACTATAAAGCAAAAATAGAGCACCTTAAAAATTACCAGGTTAGATCGGCAGTAGTAAATACCCGTATGGGCTCGGTTGATGTATTTTCGATTTTGGAAGAAGGAAATATTGCCTATGTAAATTACCTGGCTGTAAATGCCGGAACCATTGTATATACAAAAACAATCATGCTGGAAAAAAAACTGGAAGAAACAGCCGCACAGGTACTTGCTTTTGCAGCAGCACAATTAAGAGACAGTTTTGGAAGCCTAACAAAAGAGATAATAGTGCCCTTTTCTATTGATTACCCTCAGGAAGAA
>DAOLYC010000319.1:0-3296 GCA_035425605.1 Ferruginibacter sp. | reverse complement strand
CATATTAATACAGAAGCAAAAAAGAAAATAAGGTAATTTTTATCTTTTAAAAGTTTTATTGCATCTAAGCCTATCACTTCTGCAAAAGAAACATTTTGGCCAGCTTTTGGTGGCGGCGTATTGGGTAAAAAGAAACTATAAATACCAAATGCTGCAGAAATAATTGCAGCAAGCAGGAAAGTGATATTAAGTTTTGAAGCCGCAGCCTGTAAAGCTTCTTTTGCTTCGGCTGTTGCATTTTCTACCGTACCTGCTTTAACCAATTCAGCGGCTGGTTCCCAAGCCATCCATCCAATAATAAGTCCGGCAATAATCCAGCCAATAGTACCCCATAGTCGTAGCCCGGCAAATTGTTTTTCTGCATCGGTTACCTGTTTTAATGCAATTGCATTTACCAATGCCAGTGTTGGCATATAAATTATCATGTATAGTAACAAAAAGCTATAAAAAGACCCAAAACTTGTTTGTGTAGAAATATAATAAAGTAAAGCAGCGCCAGCCAAATGTAATATACCCAGTATTTTTTGTGCAGCAAAAAACCTGTCGGCAATCATACCAATTATAAAAGGGGCAATAATAGCACCCAGGCATTGAGTACCATAAGCAAGCCCTGTTTGTCCTCCATCAGCACCAATTTTGCCCATAGTTAAATAGGTACCCATGGTAACAAACCAAATGCCCCATACAAAAAAATTAAGAAACATCATTAAAGAAAGCTTGAATTTGATAACCGGTATCATGCAGTTAGTATTTATCTGTTAATATAAAAATAGCAGTTAGTAAATATAATTTTTCTTGAAGTACAAATTATTATTACTTGAAAATTACAATAATAAATTGTGTTGCTGCAATAAATATTCTAAACAGCAATTATAAGTGAGAATAATTTTGGTTCTATTAAATAATTATTTTTCTTTTAAATTTACCCGAAGTATTAACGCTTAAAGTTTTCAATTAGTAGTAATGCAATCTAAATTAAAAATGGGAATGGTTGGTGGAGGCAAAGATGCCTTTATTGGCGCAGTACATCGTATGGCCGCAAATTTAGACGGCCATATTGAGTTGGTATGTGGTGCATTCAGCAGTAATGCACAAAAAAGCAAAGAAAGTGGCCATGAACTTAACCTTCCTGCAAACAGGGTTTATAGCAGTTATAAAGAAATGTTTGAGAATGAAAAATTACTGCCTCCTGGCCAACGTATGGATTTTGTAAGCATAGTAACACCTAATCATCTTCATTTTGAACCAGCAAAATTGGCTTTAGAAAATGGATTTAATGTGGCAATGGATAAACCTGTTACTATAAACCTGGCTGAAGCAAAAGAATTAAAATCTATCATCAAAAAAACTGGTAAATTATTTTGCCTTACTCATACTTATACCGGATACCCAATGGTAAAAGAAGCAAAAGAGTTGATAAGACAAAATAAACTAGGCGCTATTAGAAAAATTTATGTGAGTTATCCACAAGGATGGTTAAGTACTTTTTTAGAAGCATCAAATCATAAACAAGCTACTTGGCGTACCGATCCTAAACGCAGTGGAATTGCAGGAAGCATGGGTGACATTGGAGTACATGCATTTAATCTTGCAGAATATATTACAGAACTTAACGTTACCGAAGTTTGTGCAGATATTAATATTGTAGTTACCGGCCGTAAACTTGATGATGATGGCACGGTTCTACTAAAATTCAATAATGGCGCTACTGGTATGATGTATGCTACACAAATTGCGGCAGGTGAAGAAAATAATATTTGTATAAATATTTATGGAGAAAAAGGGAGTATTGAATGGAAACAACAAGACAATAATTCGCTACTAGTAAAATGGCTTGACAAGCCAACGGAAATATACCGTTCGGGTAATGATTATTTAAGCTCGCTTGCAAAATTTAATTGTAGGGTACCTGCAGGCCACCCCGAAGGATACCTGGAAGCTTTTGCAAACCTTTACAGAAATTTTGCTTTAACATTAAAAGCACAAAATAACGGCATCAATGCTTTAGAAGAATGGCTCGATTTTCCGGGAATAGATGACGGAATAAGAGGAATGGCATTTATAGAAAATGTAATTGCCAGCGGTAAAGACAAGCATAAATGGAAAACATTTGATGTTTAAATGGGTTAAACTTAAATTGAGCAGGGTAAATAAAAGAGATTATGCAAACGATTAAAGGTCCGGGAATTTTTTTAGCACAATTCATGGATAGTAAAGAACCTTTTAATTCTTTAGAAAGTATATGCAAATGGGCTGCATCCCTGGGTTTTAAAGCCGTGCAAATACCTACCTGGGAAAACAGACTAATAGATCTTAAACTGGCTGCCGAAAGTAAAATGTATTGCGATGAGCTTAAGGGAAAAATAAATTCTTACGACTTACAAATTTCAGAATTGAGCACTCATTTACAGGGGCAGCTAATTGCTGTAAACCCTGCTTATGATACTATGTTTGATGCTTTTGCACCTGTTGAAGTTCATGGAAATTCTACAGCAAGAACCGAATGGGCAATACAGCAATTGAAATATGCAGCCACAGCATCTCAACACATGGAGCTTACTGCACATGCTACATTTAGTGGTTCATTGTTATGGCATACTTTTCATCCCTGGCCACAAAGGCCACCTGGCTTAGTAGATGAAGGATTTACAGAATTGGCAAAAAGATGGATGCCCATTTTAAATTATTTTGATGAATGTGGTGTGGATATCTGTTATGAAATTCATCCAGGAGAAGATTTATTTGATGGTATCACTTACGAAATGTTTCTTGATAAAGTGAACAACCATACACGAGCCTGTTTGCTTTACGATCCTTCGCATTTTATTTTGCAGCAATTAAATTATCTTGATTATATTGATATTTATCATGAACGCATAAAAGCATTTCATGTAAAAGATGCAGAGTTTAATGCCACTGGTAAGCAAGGCACTTTTGGGGGTTATCAAAGCTGGATTAATCGTGCCGGACGATATCGCAGCCCCGGCGATGGACAAGTAAACTTTAAATCTATCTTTAGTAAACTTACACAATATGGTTTTTCCGGATGGGCAGTTATGGAATGGGAGTGTTGCATCAAACATCCCGAAGACGGTGCCAGGGAAGGAGCAAAATTTATTAACGACCACATTATACGTGTAACCGACAAAGCGTTTGATGATTTTACCAGTACAAAAAGCAATACAGATTTTAATAAAAAAATACTTGGAATTAATTAACTTATAATCATATTAAATCATGAAAAAAATTACAGTATGTGTACTCCTTTCCTTATGCTTGTTTGCCTGTAACAGTGC
>DAOLYC010000318.1:0-3297 GCA_035425605.1 Ferruginibacter sp. | reverse complement strand
TATTTTATTTATTAAGAGATAGTATTACCGGTTGGCCCGGTGGTAAACCCACTCAAAGAACCAATCACCCCGAAAGAACAGAGCCTTTTCCCAAAAAAGCTGTCATATTCTCTCCTCATCCCGATGATGATATCATTAGCATGGGCGGTACTTTCATGCGCCTGCACGACCAGGGGCACGAAGTGCATGTTGCATACCAAACCAGTGGCAACATTGCCGTAACCGATGAATTTGTAACCAGGTTTATAGATTTTGCCGTTGGCTTTGAAAGCATGTTTGATATTGATGAAACCAAAAGCAAAAAAATATTAGAAGAAGCAACAGGATTTTTAAAAGTTAAAAAATCAACCGAAAAAGATACCGAAACCATAAGAGATATTAAAGGCTTGATAAGAAGGTGCGAAGCAAAAGCAACCTGCAAGTATGTAGGCTTACATGATAACCAGGTACATTTTATGAACCTGCCGTTTTACGAAACAGGTACCATCGAAAAAAATCCTATGGGAAATGCTGATGTTCAATTAACTGTTGATTTGCTGAATGAATTACAACCACAACAGATTTATTGCGCCGGCGATTTTGCCGATCCGCATGGCACACATAAGGTTTGCTTTGATGTAGTGATTGAAGCATTAAGGATAATAAAGGCAAGTAAAGTTAAATGGATTGATGATTGCTGGCTTTGGTTATATAAAGGCGCCTGGCAGGAATGGGATATAACCGAAATTGAAATGGCCATACCCATGAGCCCCGACCAGGTAGTTAAAAAAAGACATGGTATTTTCATCCATCAATCGCAAAAAGATAGTGTGCCTTTCCAGGGCAGCGATGACCGGGAGTTTTGGCAACGTGCCGAAGAACGTAATGCCAATACCGCCCAGCTATATGCACGCCTGGGACTTACGCAATATGCCGCAATGGAAGCTTTTGTAAGATGGCACTTTTCTTAATCTCAACTAACCAAGTATGGCAAGGCATAATAAAACCGGCAGCACCGGCGAAACACTGGCTGAAACATACCTTACATCCTGTGGATATAACATCCTTCATAAAAATTGGCGCCATTCGCATTGGGAAGTGGATATCATTGCTATAAAAAACAATATCCTTCATTTTATAGAAGTAAAAACAAGACGAACAGAAAATTACGGTAGGCCCGAAGATGCTGTTAGTGATAAGAAAATACAAAACCTTATCAATGCATCAGAAGAATACCTTTTTAAACAACCACAATGGAAACGAATACAATTCGATATTCTTTCCATCAGCATCTTAAAAGATAAACCAGTTGAATATTTTTTAATTGAAGATGTTTATTTGTAGTACTAATTGTTATTTACGCTATTATCAATCAAAACCTGCATTTTTTCTACCAGTTTATAAGTAGCAGGACAGTATTCAATATTTTGTTTATGTACATGAATATAATCTACCATCCTTTTTTTTGATAAATGAGGAAACCCGGAACAATCGGCCGGGCGAATTTCATAAATAGAACATTTGTTATCCTGTAGATTTAAAAACTGGCAGGGTTCTGTTTTATTAAGCATATCCCCTATCTTATCTTTATACAACCATTGCTTAATAAATTCTTCGGGGGTTTGTTTAAAATGTTTTGAAATTCGCTTAATGTCTGATGCATTAAATGTAGGGCTCATGGTTTTACAACAGTTAGCACAGGTTAAACAATCAACTTCTTTCCATACTGCTTTTTCTGTGGCAGCAGCAAGTTTATCCAAACCTCGTGGTTGTTCTTTTAAAATTTTTGTAAGAAATTTTTTAAGTCCTTTTTTATTAAACCGTACTTTTTGCTTAAATGAACGAAGATTAACTGCCTGCATATTGTTTATTGATAACTATTAACGAATTTCAGGTTGCGAAAATAAGTCATTAATGGCTTCCATTGCATACAATTGACAAAACACCTTTAAACTTTATGTGGGAACCTTATAAAAAAGGATATAAAGCATGGCTTCAATTAGAAAAATCGCTTGCAGTAAATTCTGTTGAAGCTTACCTGCGTGATATTGATAAGCTCACTGATTTTTTACAGTTAAAAAAGAAAATGGTTAATCCCGGCGAACTCGAATTGAAAGACCTTGAATATTTTGTACAATGGATAAGTGAACTGGGTATGACGGCAGCTTCGCAGGCGAGAATCGTTTCGGGCTTGCGGAGTTTTTACACTTATTGCCTTATTGAGCAGTTAATAACCACAAATCCCACCACATTATTAGAAACACCCAAACAAAAAAGAGCCTTGCCCGATACCCTGAGTTTTGATGACATTGAAAATATTATTTCGCAAATAGACTTAAGTAAACCGGAAGCTGGTCGTAATAAAGCAATATTAGAAACGCTTTATAGCTGTGGTTTACGGGTATCGGAATTGGTAAACCTGCGCTTAAGTTGTCTTTTTTTAGATATTGGTTTTATACGAGTAATAGGTAAAGGCGATAAGGAAAGGCTGGTACCCATTGGCAGTGAAGCTATCAAATACATAAATATTTATAAAGATCAAATTCGGGTGCATCAAAAAATAAAAACCGGCCACGAAGATTTTCTTTTTTTAAATAGAAGAGGAGCCAAACTAAGCCGTGTAATGATTTTTATTATGTTGAAAGAGCTGGTAACTAAAGCTGGTATAAAAAAAAATATATCGCCACATACTTTCAGGCATTCTTTTGCAACCCATTTGGTAGAAGGTGGCGCCGACTTAAGAGCTGTACAGGAAATGCTGGGGCATGAGAGCATTACCACCACAGAAATTTACACACATTTAGACAGGGAGTTTTTAAGAACCACCTTGCACCAGTTTCATCCGGCATTTAAATAAATTATAAAACAGCTATTCCTGATTAAAATAAAACCGGCCAGTTGTGCCTGTTTTTTATTAATATTTTCGGGCTACAATCATGGCCGGCATAAACAACCATCACACTACTGAACTATGAAACTGCTTTCATTAACCAAACTATTTTTTGAATCAAATATCCTGATAAAATAAATCCCTGCTGCCCATTTGCTATCGCAAACTATTTGTTCTTCCTGTTGTTTATTAAATACACTAATTCTTTTGTAAAAAACTGTTCGGTAACCGGCATCGGTTATTTGCAACTGGTGTAAACCTGTTTCTGTAAGGTTCATTTTAAGGTTTATGCTGTTGCCATGACTTGCTGGATTGGGATAAACTTTAAGGTTATTTACTACATCTGTAGTTTTATTTACTGCTTCTTTATATTCATTTACAATCGTTCTGCGAATTCTAACTCCACCCATAACACCAAAAAGCGCCTG
>DAOLYC010000317.1:0-3300 GCA_035425605.1 Ferruginibacter sp. | reverse complement strand
GCGCTAGGTATTATAACTCCAATAATTCCTGTTTGTCCTTTTCGTAATGAGGATGCAATGCTGTTTCTTCGGTATTGTAATTTTTCAGCAGTCTTTAAAACCCTTTTTTTTGTTTTGATACTGATACCCGGATGATTGTTTAAAGCACGGGAAACAGTGGCTGATGTTGTGTTCAGTTTTTTGGCAATATCAGCAATGGTAATGGTAAGGCTCAATATTGTGCAATCGTTTACATAAACCTACCCATTTATATCCAACCGGCAAAAATTATGTTTATATAAATTTATTGAGTGAAGTAGAAAAAACTATGTAAACGAAATTTTAATTTCTACAGTAATTCCATTTCGTATTTAAGTAAAGAAGTGAATATCAGCCTATATTCATTATCTTCACAGGCTATAATAAATAATTTACATTGAAGTTTACAGATTTTGGTTTCGACCAGCGATTGATGGATGGAATAGATGCCTCCGGATATGAAAATGCCACCCCTGTTCAGGAACAAGTGATTCCCTTAATTATGGCAGGTAAAGATGTGATTGCATCTGCTCAAACGGGCACCGGCAAAACAGCCGCTTTTTTGTTGCCACTTATAAATAAAATTATCACCGATCCTCATGAGGATCATACCAACAATGCATTGGTTATTGTTCCAACCCGTGAATTGGCCATACAAATTGCACAACACATGGAAGGACTTTCTTACTTTACTTCGGTTAGTTCTATAGCAGTGTATGGCGGCGGCGATGGCAATGCATTTGTACAGGAAAAAAAAGCATTAAGTCAGGGCGCTGATGTAGTAATATGCACACCAGGCAAAATGATGGCTCATATAAAAATGGGGTATGTAAAATTAGCCGGACTTAAATACCTGGTTTTGGATGAAGCAGACCGTATGTTAGATATGGGTTTTTATGACGACATTATGTTCATTATTGACAATCTTCCTAAAAAAAGGCAGAATCTTTTATTTTCCGCAACCATGCCGTTTAAAATCAGGGAAATGGCAAGAAAAATTTTGCATCAACCCGAAGAAATTAATATTTCTATCAGCAAACCAAATGAAAAAATAATACAATCAGCATTTATTGTATATGATAATCAAAAAATACCACTTGTAAAACACCTGCTTGGAAAAACCGAATTTAAATCTGTTTTAATTTTTTGTAGTAGTAAAATAAATGTAAAACAATTAACACGTGATTTAAAAAGAGCTAAATTTTTAGCTGATGAAATTCACAGTGATTTGGACCAGGAGAAAAGGGAAGATGTACTGTTGCAATTTAAAAGTGGGCGCTTACCTATTTTAGTAGCTACAGATATTTTAAGCCGAGGTATTGATATTGATAATATTGAATTGGTAATTAATTACGATGTGCCGCACGATGGAGAAGATTATGTACACCGCATTGGCCGTACTGCCAGGGCAGCAGCAGATGGTACCGCTTACACTTTTGTTTCTGTAAAAGAACAACGTAAATTTTTGGGTATTGAAAAATTATTGGGCAAACCGGTGCCAAAAGCACAAATGCCCGAAGAGTTGGGAGAAACGCCAACTTATAATGTTCTGCAATCTAATAACCATACAGGTAACAAAAGATTTAAAAAACCAAGGCGTTTTTACAATAAATCAAACAAATAGTTTCTTTCTTTCCTTATACCAAAAACCAGGTTGTTTTTTATGGAAAGGTAAAAGCATTGCTGTTAGCTTGATAGTATATTTGTAAAAACATATTTTATCAGCCAGCTTTCTACCATATTATCCAGCCCCATAGAATATTTAAATGGCGTAACAACATTTAAAGGCGATCTTTTAAGAAAAGAACTTGGCATTTTTACATTTAAAGATTTATTAGAACATTTTCCTTTCAGGCATATTGATAAAACTAAGCTTGATAAAATTGGTGCGTTATTACCTGGTAACGAATATGCACAAGTGGCCGGAAAAATTACGCATATAGAAATTTTAGGAACAGGTAGAGGAAGAAGGTTAACAGCCCGTTTACAAGACGAAACAGGGGAGATAGAACTGGTATGGTTTCAAGGAATAAACTGGATACAGAAAATTATAGAAATTGGACATCAGTATCTTGTATTTGGCCGGCTGGGTTTCTTTTTAGGCAAACCACAAATTGCTCATCCCGAAATTGAAAATTTTACTGTTCAAAAGGCTGATGGAAAATCTTTCATGGAACCTGTATATCCATCAACAGAAAAATTAAAAACAAAAGGACTTAATGGTAGAGCAATCGGTAAATTAACTTACAACCTTTTGCAATTGATAAGTGAAAAAGACCTGCCCGAAAATTTATCAGCATCAATAATCGGCCAATATAAATTCATCAGCCACTTTCAGGCATACATACAAATTCATTTTCCAGCATCCGATAAACATTATCAACATGCAGTTAGAAGAATAAAGTTTGAAGAACTTTTTTTTGCACAATTGCGTCTTGGCCTAATAAAATCTGCCCGTCATAGGCAAAGCAAAGGTTGGGTATTTGAACAGGTGGGAAATTTATTCAATAAATTTTATAACCAGCATTTACCATTTGAATTAACTAATGCACAAAAAAGAGTTTTAAAAGAGTTAAGAAAAGATACTGGCAATGGAAAACAAATGAACCGCCTGTTGCAGGGCGATGTGGGTAGCGGAAAAACTATTGTGGCATTAATGATGATGTTGCTGGCAGCAGATAATAACCGGCAGCCAGATGGAGAACATTTTCAAAGTGTGCTGATGGCCCCTACAGAAATACTGGCTCAACAGCATTTTAATAGTATTACCGCTTTACTAAAAGATATGCCGGTTTGTGTAAAATTGCTCACTGGCTCATCAAAAGGAAAACACCGAAAAGAAGTTTTACAAGCCTGCGAAACTGGTACATTGAATATACTAGTGGGCACACATGCTGTTATTGAAGACGCTGTAACATTTAAAAACCTGGGTTTTGTAGTAATAGATGAGCAGCACAAATTTGGAGTGGCGCAGCGGGCACGGTTGTGGAAAAAAAATACAATACCACCACATGTACTGGTGATGACGGCCACACCCATACCACGTACATTGGCTTTAACGGCTTATGGCGATTTAGATTACAGTGTTATTGATGAATTGCCTCCGGGCAGGCAACCGGTTAACACAATACACCGTTCAGAAAAAACAAGACCACAGGTAATGGATTTTGTAAAAACAGAAATAAAAAAAGGACGACAGGCATATATTGTTTACCCGCTGATTGAAGAAAGCAGTAAACTGGATTATGAAAACCTGATGAAAGGTTAGGAAGAAGTGAAAGC
>DAOLYC010000316.1:0-3302 GCA_035425605.1 Ferruginibacter sp. | reverse complement strand
CCCGGCATTGGATATTGCAATGGCTGAACGTATAAAAAAAGTAGAAGATATTATTAAAACCGAAACCAATATTAAGGAAGTAGATGTTTTAAGTGTAGAAAACGATTTTATTAAGAAAAAGGCAAAAGCTAATTTTAAAAGCCTGGGTAAAAAGTTTGGTGTAAAAATGAAATGGGCTGCTGAGCAAATAGCATCTTTTGATAATATAACCATTGATAATATACTTGAAAAAGGAATTATTTTAAATCCGGCATATAAAAAAAACGGAGAGGAACCATTATTCATCAATGCAGAAGATATTGAAGTAACTACTGATGATATACCAGGGTATGAAATTGCTGTAAATGGACAGTTAACAGTAGCATTAGATATAACTATTTCCAACGATTTGAAAAAAGAAGGAGATGCCAGGGAATTTGTAAACCGGGTTCAAAATCTTCGTAAAGACAGTGGTTTTAACCTAACCGACCGAATAGATGTTTCGATTAGCGAAAATGCAGGGTTACAAGCATCTTTGATTCAATATAAAGATTATATTTGCGCCGAAATTCTGGCTGATTCGCTTGTTTTTTTACCCGAAATTAAAGACGGTTTTGAGATAGAAGTGAATGATGCCTTATTACTAGTGAACGTACTTAAAAAAGGAAAATAGTATGGCTACAAAGAAAAAAGCAGCTAAACCAGCAGCAAAAAAAACAGCAAAGCCGGTAAAAAAATCAGCTCCGGTAAAAAAAGTTGCTCCTAAAAAGCCAGCAGCAAAAAAAACCGTTACAAAAAAAACGGCCTCTAAGCCTGTAGTAAAGAAATTGGCAAAAGTTATAAAAAAAGTCTCTAAAAAGGCTATTGTGGTAAAAAAATCTGTAAAACCGGTGGCTAAGGCAACCGAAAAAAAACATGTGGTTAAACCTATGAAAAAGAAAGTTGAAGTGAAAAAAGTAGTTACAAAACCTGTAGCAGTGAAAAAAACACCTGCTAAACCAGTAACTCCTGTAAAAGCAAAATCTCCTGAAAAAGCAAAAGATATAAAAATCACTCCTGCCAAAGCGGTAGTATTACCAAAAATTAATACCAAAACATCTCGTAAATATCAACCAGAGTTTACTAAATCTATTTTAGATCAGCCAAAACATGATTTGGGTGCCCCAATTGTAAGGTATAACGATACAGACTTAGCAGAATTTAGAGATATTATACAACGTAAACTTGATTCGGCAAAAAAAGAACTTACATATTTACAAGGATTAATTACCCGTAAAGATGAAATGGGTGGCGATAATGATGATGCCCGTTATATGACCATGGAAGATGGAAGTATGAGTATGGAAAGGGAACAATTAAGCCAAATGGCAAGCCGCCAGATAACTTTTATAGATCATCTTGAGAAAGCCATTATGCGTATAGAAAATAAGACCTATGGAATTTGCAGAGTTACCGGTCAGTTAATTGATAAAGCCCGTTTGCGTGCCGTACCACATGCTACCCTTAGTATGGAAGCAAAGATGGGTGCCATGAAATAATTTTAAATCGTTCCAATTTTTAAATAATTGGTAGTATAATACTTAAAAGAGGATAATTTAATTATTCTCTTTTTTTATTTTATCGCCTTATATAATCAACTTAATTTTATACAACTTTGCAAAAAATAAAATATTACTGTGTTTAAAAAATTAAGAACAGTTGTTTACCATGTTTCTGATTTGCAGAAAGCAAAAGAATGGTATGCTAAACTAACAGGTGTTGAACCATATTTTGACGAACTTTTTTATGTGGGATTTGATATTAATGGTTATGAATTAGGGCTAGACCCTGATTTTGAAGATGTACTGGAAAGGGGTACACAGGCGGTTGCCTATTGGAAAGTTGAAGATATTGATGAGGCTGTAAAAAACATTTCAAATGCTGGTGCAATCATTAGCAGCAAGGTTAAAGAAGTGGGTGAAGCAGTAAAAGTTGCCACTGTTATAGACCCCTGGGGAAATGCAATTGGGTTGATTGAGGAAAGTTGAATTGTAATATAAAAATTTATTTAATCAATATAAAAACCCCATCCTTTTCAGAATGGGGTTATATTTTTTCCCTACTATTTACTATTATAAAAAGCAGTGGATGTTCTTACTCTTCAACTACTTTAATCTTACCTTTTTGTTTTGCTATCACTTCTTCTGCAATATTATTAGGAGCAGGATTGTAATGGCTGAACTCCATGGTAGAAGTAGCTCGTCCGCTAGATAATGAACGAAGCTGTGTAACATACCCAAACATTTCACTTAACGGCACTTTAGCTTTAATTACCTGTACACCATGCTTACTGTCCATACCTTCCAGCATTCCTCTACGACGGTTTAAGTCTCCTGTTACATCACCCATGTATTGATCGGGAGTTAAAACCTCTACTTTCATAATTGGCTCTAATAATACAGGTTTTGCTTTACGGCCGGCTTCACGATATCCTTGTTTTGCACAAAGTTCAAACGACATTGCATCAGAATCCACCTGGTGAAACGAACCATCCTTTACAGTTACTTTCATGCTCTCCATCGGGTAACCTGCAAGTACACCTGTAGTCATCGCTGTTTCAAAACCTTTTTGAATAGCCGGTACAAATTCTTTTGGAATACTACCGCCAAACAATTTATTTTCAAACTGGAAATTTGATTTTCCTTCTTTTTCTTTCAGAAACTCTGCATCGGCTGGGCCAATTTCAAAAATTATATCGGCAAATTTACCACGGCCACCGGTTTGCTTTTTCAATATTTCCCTATGTTCAATCATAGTTTGGAATGCTTCCTTATAAGCTACTTGCGGTGTGCCTTGGTTAATCTCAACTTTAAACTCTCTTTTCATCCTGTCGATGATGATCTCCAGGTGTAATTCGCCCATCCCACTTAAAATAGTTTGTCCAGTTTCTTCATCAGTCTTAACTCTTAATGTAGGATCTTCCTCTACCAATTTAGCTATAGCCATACCCATTTTATCTACGTCGGCCTGTGTTTTTGGTTCTACAGCTACTGCAATTACAGGCTCCGGAAATGTCATAGCTTCCAGTACAATAGGATCCTTTTCGTTGCATAGCGTATCGCCGGTTTTAATATCCTTAAAACCTACAGCTGCGCCAATATCACCAGCTTCAATAAAATCTACCGGGTTTTGCTTATTAGCATGCATCTGCATAATACGGCTTATCCGTTCATTTTTTCCGGTACGTGTATTTAAAACATACGAGCCTGAATCTAAATGGCCACTATATGCTCTAAAGAAAGCCAGGCGACCAACAAATGGATCGGTCATAATCTTAAAAGCCA
>DAOLYC010000315.1:0-3325 GCA_035425605.1 Ferruginibacter sp. | reverse complement strand
ATCATCAATAAAAAGCGTTTCAAAAGCTTTAAGGTTTTCCTGCTGTAAAACAAATTCAAAAATATCGGCATTGGGTTTTCTTAACCCCACTTCATTTGAATACCATGTTTTAATGAAATAATTATTGAATAAGTGTTTGCCGGTTTGTTTTGTAAATATTTTATTAAAACATTTCACATGTATGCTGTTGGTATTACTTAACAGGTATAGTTTATAATTTGCAGCAAGCATTTCTAAATAAGCAAGGCTTTCTGTTCTAAAATCAAGTATTAGTGCATTCCATGCATTTTCTATTGCAGTATTGCTAATATTGCTTTGTGTTCTATTTTTTATAGCTTCAAAAAAATCTGATTCTGCAATATTGCCTGTTTCAAGTTTTTCAAAAAGGTCATCTGCTTTAAATTGCGAAAACATCTCTTCAAAATTTTCTATTCCCAGCATTTTAAAGGCAGTAATACTTTTATTAAAGTCTATATTCAATAATACTCCTCCCAGGTCAAAAATTATATTTTTAGTTTTATTCATAAATTTCTTTACATGCTTTTACTTAAAAATCTAAGCTTATAAAAGGTTTCATTATTATTCAATATTCTTTACGCACCTGAATCCGGTATGTTCTAACCCTGTATCAGGCGATGTTTTCATACGTGATGTAACCCTGTAACCTTTACAATAGGAATCATTACATAAAAAAGATCCACCCCTTACCACTTTTTTAGGCACGGTTGGTTCCATAGGGTCGTAACTGTTTATGGGACCTGAAGGATTGCTACATATTTTATTTTTTAAAGTTTCATAATAATCGGGTCTGTACCAATCGCTGCACCATTCCCAAACATTACCCGCCATATCATATAACCCAAATCCGTTTGGTAAAAATGATTTTACCGGTGCTGCGCCATAATATTTATCCCATTGTGTATTATTGTTAGGAAACGTTCCCTGCCAGGTATTGGCTTTTGGTTTGCCAAATTCTACCGCTTCATTTCCCCAGGGATATTTATCATTACGCAATCCTCCTCTGGCAGCCCATTCCCATTCTGCCTCTGTAGGTAATCGTTTACCAGCCCATTGGCAATATGCCATAGCATCATCCCATGAAATTTGAACAACAGGAAAATTTTCTTTACCTGATAAATTACTACCCGGCCCATTGGGGTGCTGCCAATTGGCGCCTTTTTTCCATACCCACCATTGCGATGCATTGTTTAAAGAGATTGTGTAGCCTGGAGGTTGAAACACCAACGAAGATGCAAAAAACAAACTATCATCAGGCTTTGGCGTGCCGGGAGGTAATTGTTTTTTCATTTCTTCCCAATCAGGTTTTTTTTCGGCAGTAGTAATGTACCCGGTAGCGTTTACAAACTTATTAAATTGTGCATTGGTTACTTCTGTGGCATCCATCAAAAATGCATTTACTTTTACTACATGTTGCGGATACTCATCCGGCCGGCCTTCATCATCAGATGCTCCCATCATAAATTCTCCTGAAGGAATTTTTATCATACCCTTTATAGAATTTTCGCCTTGTTTAATTGCCGAGTTGTTGATTTGAGTTGAAAAACGGGTGGGTAATTTTGCTTCGCAGTAAACTGTATTACTTTGTATTGCTTTATTGATGGCGCTTGGGGGTTGGTTACATTGGGTAAAACCCTGCAACATACTTATAAATAAGACTAACCCTTTTGGCATGATTATTTTTTTTGTTTTTAGCCTATCGTTATTCTAAATAATAAGTAAAAGTATCATACGCTTTGTTCTTAAATATCAAAATTAAAACTATCAGATTTTATACCTTACTACCAATAACCTAAAAAACTTTAGCAATTATACATTTAAATTAAACTGCTGGTAATTTTTTTATTATGATTACACAATAATTTTTTAAATAAAAAATTAGTAAAAGAATACCCGTTTTTACTTACTTTTGCCGTCCGTTATGTAAAAATAACAGGGCCTATAGCTCAGTTGGTTAGAGCACCTGACTCATAATCAGGTGGTCCCTGGTTCGAGCCCAGGTGGGCCCACAAGTAATAAAACAAGAGGCTGCAAAAAAGCAGCCTTTTATTTTTCAATTTATGGATATTCAACCAAAAGCTTGTTTCATACATAACAAATCCCTCACATTGCTTTATTTAACGCTTCATTAAATTATTTGCCGTTAATTTGCAGTCTCAAAATTAATTATGAAGAAAATATTATTTATTACCATTACAATGCTTTCTGTAACTGCGTTACATGCCCAGGATAAAAATAAAAAAGCCGGTATTATGAATCGCACAGGCGATCATTTTATGTTGCAAATTACCAGCGATCATTGGCTTGGTGTGCCTGACAGTATTAAAAGCCACATGAATGGGTTTGCCAGGGGCGCTAATGTGTATGTAATGCTAGATAAGCGTTTTAAAAGCATGCCTGCAATGAGTGTTGCTTTTGGTTTAGGGGTGGGCACCAGCAATATCTATTTTAAAAATATGGATATAGATATAAAATCAAAGTTGAATAAGCTGCCATTTACAGATGTACAAAATGCAAATCATTTTAAAAAATATAAACTTACCACAGTTTACCTGGAGGTGCCGGTTGAATTGCGGTATACTGCAAATCCTGAAAGAGAAAATAAAAGTGTAAAAGCTGCTATTGGCTTTAAAGTGGGTACTGTGCTTAATGTACACACTAAAGGAAAAACATTATTAGATAATAATGGCACACAAATAAACAGCTATACAGCAAAAGAAACCAATAAAGGTTTTTTTAATTCTACCCGTATTGCAGCAACTGCCAGAGTTGGTTATGGAAATTTTTCGGTATTTGGAAGCTACCAGCTTAATAATATTTTTAAAGATGGTGTAGCTGCTGATATGAAGCTTTTTCAAATTGGTATTTGTTTTAGCGGTTTGTAAACCATTAACATAGTATATAAAAACTCTACTGGCGAAAATCAGTAGGGTTTTTTGTTTGTTGCTCTTTTGCAAAAGTGTAACTTTGCGGCTCATTTCACCTCATGAGCGATGATATAAAACACGAATGTGGCCTTGCTTTCATTCGGCTTCGTAAGTCTTTCAGTTATTATCAGCAAAAATATGGCACCGTTATGTATGGCCTTAATAAGCTTTACCTGCTTATGGAAAAGCAACATAACCGTGGGCAGGATGGCGCAGGTATAGCGGCTGTTAAACTTAATACCGAACCAGGTTATCCGTTTATGCACCGGTTGCGAAGTGGCGCCAATCAGCCCATATCCGATCTTTTTGCCCAGGTTGGTAAAGAAATTAATGAAATTGAAAAATACCAGCCCGATATTAAGAACCATCCCGGTCTTATG
>DAOLYC010000314.1:0-3351 GCA_035425605.1 Ferruginibacter sp. | reverse complement strand
ATCGCAATCCTGTTATTAATAAAGGCGATATTATTATTGCCATTTCGCAAAGTGGCGAAACCGCCGATACCCTTGTAGCCATTGAAAAAGCTAAAGAAAATGGCGCTATTATTTTTGGCGTAGTAAACGTAGTTGGTTCTTCTATTGCCCGTATTAGTGATGGAGGCGCCTACACACATGCCGGCCCCGAAATAGGTGTAGCTTCAACTAAAGCATTTACTGGCCAGTTGGCTGTTTTGTGTATGATGGCATTAAAAATTGCCAAAGAAAAAGGTACCATCAGCAATGAACGGTACAGCAATTTATTATTTGAATTGGATGCTGTACCCGAAAAAGTGGAAGCCATTTTAAAAAATGCCCAGGCACTAAAAGCAATTGCCTTAAAATATAAATCGGCTTCTGATGCATTGTTTTTGGGTAGAGGTTATAACTTTCCTATTGCTTTAGAAGGTGCATTAAAATTAAAGGAAATCTCTTATATACATGCCGAAGGTTACCCTGCCGCCGAAATGAAACATGGACCCATTGCATTGGTAGATGATAAATTGCCAGTGATATTTATTGCTACAAAAGATTCGTACCACGAAAAGATTGTTAGCAACATACAGGAGATTAAAGCACGAAAAGGGAAAGTGATTGCAGTAGTTACCGAAGGCGATGAAATTATTCCCGGCCTGGCAGATGATATATTTTATGTACCCATTGCCGATGAAATTATTGCACCCATGTTAAGTACTATTCCCATGCAACTATTGAGTTATTATGTGGGAATTGCCAAAGGAGTAGATGTAGATAAACCAAGAAACCTGGCAAAAAGTGTTACAGTAGAGTAAAAGGATATGTATGTATTTAAGGTTTTACAATTTCAGATGTTAACCTCAAAAGTTTTTTACTTTTTTTGCCTACAATTTTTTAAATTGTACTATCTAAATAACTGCTATTGAAAATATTCTTCATCTTATTAGTTTTTCCTTTTATTGCAAATGCTCAACTATGCAGATACAATGAAAGAATATTTACCAGTTACGATAAAACAGCCAATGTTATTTATGGTAATGCACCAGCTCTTAACTCACCATATATTTTAGAAAACAATACTACAAACCAAAACCTACAACTTGATATTTTTGAGCCATCAGCCGATACTGCTCAAAAAAGAGCGCTTATTATTTTTGCACACTCCGGCGGTTTTTTTAATGGCACAAAAGATAACCAGGACATGCAGGCGCTTTGTGATTCATTTAGCAAACGTGGTTATGTTACTGCATCGCTTAATTATCGTTTAGGATTTAATCCACTCAGTAGTAATGCGTCTGAACGTGCCGTTTGGCGTGGCATACAAGATGCAAGTGCTGCCGTAAGGTTTTTTAAACACAATGCCACCCTTTACCGAATTGACACAACAAATATTTTTTTGTGGGGAAGCAGTGCCGGGGCATTTATGGCGTTAGGCCTTGCCTATGTTGATGATGCTGAAAGACCAGCCAGTACTTTCGCTGCATTCCTCAGGCCCAATCTTGGTTGCAAAGATTGCACAGGTAACAACTATACCAACACATCTTTGGTAACCGGTATTATTTCTTGCTGGGGCGCTACAAAAGATACTGCCTGGATACAAAACAATAACAACATACCTGTTCAACTTTTTCATGGCACTGCCGATGGTACTGTACCTTATACCGAAGGTTACCCTTTTGGCCTTTCCACAATAACTTATGTAAGGGGTTCGCAGGAAATAGATGAACAACTTAACCGTACATCTATTTACCATGAGTTTTATGCTGAGCAAGGGCTTGACCATGAATATTGGGGTACCAGCAACGGAACTTTTATACCCGGTGGGCCAACTGTTTACTGGCTTGATATAATCACCAAAGCAAAAAATTTCATGCTTGGCAGATTGGTTTCTCCGCCTGCTTGTGGTGTGGTGCCAATAACACTTACAAACTTTTATGGTAAATTGATAAACGACACTGTAAACCTATACTGGAACACAGCTTTAGAATTAAATGTAAAAAACATCATTGTAGAAAAAAGTTCCGATGCGGTAAACTTTAACCAACAATTTACTACTTCACCAAAAGGAATTAACGGTACTGGCGCTGCTTATTCAACCATTGACGTAAACCCATATTCAGGCATAAATTATTATCGATTAAAAATAGTTGACCTGGATGGCACATACAGTTATTCAGATGTGATAAGAATAAATACGCCTGTAAAAGATATGCTTCTCATCACACAAACATATCCTAACCCGGTGCATGATTTTATTAATATTGAATTGCAATCTGGCAAAAACCAGCAAATCGCAATTTCTGTTTTTGATTTCACTGGTAAACAAATCTTAACTAAAACAATTCAACTAAAAAAAGGTATCAACATCACAAACATCCCTATGCAACAGGTTGCAACAGGTATCTTTATGGTGCAGGTTAGCAATAAACAAGATGGTTATTCTGCTACATTAAAAATTATAAAACAATAAGTTTCTACCGTACAAAAAAAGGTTCAAACTCATCCATCCATTTTAAATCAAAATTTAAATCTGCCAGGTAACAAGTTTTAAAGTACCTGATAAAATCATGTCAATAATGTTTTTTGTTAATTATATCCTATATAATATCAACATCCATAACTTAACTCCTGTATTAAAAACACAATACAGCCTTTCTCATTTGCCGGTATATGCTTAACTTGAGGTATATTAAAACAATCACTCATAAACAATTTCAGGTAATAGATCTGCTGTATTACACCTACACCAGTTACCATTTTAATTTATGAACATAATAAAAAAACATCCGGTAAATAATCTTGGATATAATTTTATAGATAAAAAATATATTCCTGCAGGTAAAGATGAATATCACTTGCGTAACCAGCATAATAAAAATGGTATTGAATACCGAAAATTATCGGCACACGATATTGAAGCGCTTATCAAAAACCGAAACACATCTGATGACTGGAACAAAATATTTGTTTCGGAAAAATTTAATGCAGAGTTGGTTCGTAACTGCAAGTTTCATGGACTTGTTCGTATTGGTAAACTAGAGCCTTATTACCTGGAGTTTCATAACCTGCGAATGCCGGTTGGTTTGTACAACAGTACCATCATCAGTAGCGATATTGGCAGTAATGTATGTATTGATAATGTAACTTATTTAAGTCATTATATTATTGGCAACGAAGTGATGATTGCTAATGTGAATGAACTGGCTACTACCGATATTGCTAAATTTGGTAACGGCATCTTAAAAGATGGTGAAGATGAAAAAACAAGGGTTTGGATAGAGTTATGTAATGAAGCCGGAGGCAGAAATGTGATACCTTTTAATGGAATGTTAG
>DAOLYC010000313.1:0-3353 GCA_035425605.1 Ferruginibacter sp. | reverse complement strand
CACTTGATATTTATAAACTGGCCGATGCGTATGAAATGCCCAGCGATAGTGTAGATGGCATGAGCCCTGAAGCGGTTCATGATGCAGTTTTAAGGGCTGTTGACCGTGCCAGAGAGAAAAGTGGTCCTACTTTACTTGAAATTAAAACATATCGTTATAAAGGACACAGTATGAGTGATCCGCAAAAATACCGTACAAAAGAAGAGTTGGAAGAATACAAGGAAAAAGACCCCATTGACCATGTGTTGAGCATACTGAAAGATCAATATCATGTATCTGATGCACAAGTGGAAGATATAATAGAAAGAGTTAGAATGGAAGTGGAAGAATCGGTTCAGTTTGCAGAAGAAAGCCCCTGGCCCGAAAACGATGAACTATTAAAAGATGTATATGTTCAAAAAGATTATCCATTCATTACCGATTAATTACAACTAAAAGTTTTCACAAAATAATCATCATTAAAATTCACAACTAAATTAAATGGCAGATAAGAAAAAAAATGCAGCAACAACCGATACTGCAGATGTAGTAGAAAGAGCGAAAGGTTTTTGGACCGCATATAGTAAACATATAATTATTATAGGGTCAGTAATAATTGTTGCACTCGGCGGATACCTGGGATATAAAAACTTTATATCAATACCTAACGAAAAAACAGCCAATGACCTTATTTTTCCGGCAGAGAAATTGTTTGGTACAATGGCCAGCAACTCGTCTTATAATAAAGATACGGTGAATATGGTTTTAAACGGCGATAAAGCAAAAGGTATAACTGGTTTATTAAAAATTGCTGGCAGTTATGGTAGCACGCAATCGGGTAACAGAGCAGAGTATATGATTGCTGTATGCTACTTACAATTAAAACAATTTGATAAAGCAATAAAACATTTAAAAGATTTTGATGCTAACGGTGCTTTACAAATTCAAAGTAAGGCGTATATTTTACTGGGACATGCATATTCAGAACAGAAAAAGATTGACGACGCCTTGAACTATTATAAAAAAGCAGGTTCTATTTCAGGTTTGGATGATGGTATGGCTTCAGAAGCATTATTTATTGCCGGCCGTTATGCCGATGCCGTTGGAAAATCTAAAGAAGCTATAGAAATTTTTAAAAACCTGAAAGATAAATATCCTGCAAGCCAGCATGTAAGTACTGGCGATGTGGATAAATACCTGGCATATCTTGGCATTACAAAATAGTTTTAAGATTTGTAATTTCGTTTATACAGGCTAATACCGTTCTTTCAACGCTCATTATGTCAATAAATTCATCAAACTTATATAGTACTACAGGCATCCGTTTACCAAAGGATGCCTGTGTTGTAATTGTACGTACCATGTGGAATGCTGAAACCATAGATAAACTTGAAGCTGGTTGTATTAAGGTTCTTACGGCAAATATGGTACATCATAAAACAATTAAAGTGCCAGGTGCTTTTGAAATTTCTTTTGCCATAAAAAAATATTGGGAGCAGCATAAATATAAAGAAGATAAACCCCAAGCGTTTATTGCATTAGGCTGTGTGTTACGTGGAGATACACCACATTTTGAGTACGTATGCCAGGCTGTAACAGATGGTGTTTTGCAACTTAACCTACAGATTCCAGTACCAACAATATTTGGTGTTTTAACAGTAGATAACCAGCAACAAATTGATGAAAGAATGGGTGGTAAACATGGCCATAAAGGCGAAGAAGCTGCTGCTGCTGCCATACAAATGATTGGGCTGGTTGAAAGTTTTAAATAATGTAGTATGAAAAATATTTTATTCTATTGCATCCTGGTAAGTTGTTTTGCCTGTAATAATGCTACAAATAGTACTGAAGAGCTAAATTCAGATACGGCAACTGTTACTGATAAATATGATTCATCAAAAGATTATATACACAGGTTTACAGATACTGCGCTTGAAAATAAAATAACAACGGCATTATTAAAACTGCCTTTTGTTATAAAAAGCAATAATTATATAGATTCATTCAGCAATCATACACATGGTATTGCTTTTCTACTGGATGAGCCTACTGCCGACGAACCCGATATTGCAGTGAAGGCCGGATATAACGGCAATCAGCGGTTTGAAACATATTACCGATTTTTTGTAAACCCTAAAACACTTGAAATAAAAGTATATGATCCTGTTGCCGATAGCAGGCTTTCAGTAAAAGATTATTTGAAGACACAGCAATAAATTATGAAAGTTCAAATTTTTATTCCTTGTTTTATTGATCAGCTTTATCCGCAAACAGCTTTTAATATGGTTAAAGTACTTGAAAAAGCCTGTTGCGAAGTTGTGTATAATACTAACCAAACCTGCTGCGGCCAACCTGCTTTTAATGCCGGTTTTTGGGATGAATCAAGAGCTGTATGCAGCAAATTTCTGAAAGATTTTGAAGGTGCAGATTATATTGTAGCACCCAGTGCAAGCTGTGTAGGATTTGTACGTAATTATTATAGTAAAATTTTTGATAACTCTGCCCAGCATAACCAGGTAAAGGATTTGGGTAAACGAATTTTTGAGTTCAGCGAATTTTTAACCGAAGTACTGAAGATAGAAAATTTTAATGCAGAACTAAAAGGCAAAGCCACTTACCATGATAGCTGTGCTGCCTTACGTGAGTGTAAAATAAAAACAGGCCCACGTAAATTACTAAGTTATGTAAAAGGGCTTGAGCTTATAGAAATGAAAGATGTAGAAACATGCTGTGGTTTTGGAGGCACTTTTTCAGTAAAATTCGATGCCATTTCTGAAGGTATGGCAGACCAGAAAATTAATAATGCACTAGAAACCGGTGCAGAATATATCATATCTACTGACCTGAGTTGCCTGATGCAACTTGACGGTTTCATACAACAAAAAAAAATACCACTTAAAACCATGCATATTGCAGATGTGCTGGCAAATGGATGGGAGTAAATGAAACACTTTAAGAAATAGTAATTTTTCTCAAAAAATTTAAACATATTTCATTAGCAAAACCTATCCACATGTACACGAAAAATGTGTGAAAATATCTCTGAAAAACATGCTTTTTAAAGCCACAATCCGGGCATATATTGGTATCTTCGCCACCAATAAAATTATATGGATAATAACGAAAATTTTAACGAAGAAAACCAGCAGCCAGAAGGCGCCGATCATAACAATCGGGGGCGAATAATTCCTGTAAATATAGAGGAGCAAATGAAGACTTCCTACATTGATTACTCTATGAGTGTAATTGTAGGAAGAGCATTACCGGATATACGTGATGGATTAAAACCTGTTCATCGCCGTGTATTGTATGGCATGAACGAATTAGGAAATAACAGCAATAAACCTTATAAGAAATCGGCCCGTATTGTAGGT
>DAOLYC010000312.1:0-3359 GCA_035425605.1 Ferruginibacter sp. | reverse complement strand
ATTTTGTACAGGAATACCTCGATAACCAGTTCTGGAATTACTGCTACCTGAATGCAGGCCTGGTAATGAACCTGAATGGCAAACGTTATGTAAGTAAGAACGGATTACTTGACCTGCTGCAACGCAAAACCAATGAAGACGAGATCCGGTATCCCATCATTCATTTAAAAGGCGAGGATATTGAAATTGCACTCACCCATGAAAATGATTATGGAGAGGAATATTACAGTTTTGTGAACGGGCAGTTTACCACGCAGGGCGGCACACACCTGGCTGCCTTCCGCGAGGCATTGATAAAAACGATCCGTGATTTCTATAAAAAGGATTATGACGCAGCCGATATTCGCGGAAGTGTTTGTGCAGCCTTAAGTGTACGCGTGCAGGAACCTGTTTTTGAAAGCCAGACAAAAACAAAACTGGGTTCTCAAACCGTTTATGAAGCTGGCCCAAGTATGCGTAATTTTGTTGGCGATTTTTTAGGAAAGGAACTTGATAATTTCCTGCATAAAAATTCCGAAACGGCCGAAGCTTTAAAAAAACGTATTGAACAAAATGAACGGGAACGTAAAGATATGGCCGGCATTAAAAAGCTAGCCAACGAAAGAGCCAAGAAAGCTAACCTGCATAATAAAAAACTGAGAGATTGCAAATTTCATTATAATGATGAAGCTACAGGAAAAGACAAGGATAAGATATTTGAAAAACAAAAAGAGAGCACCATTTTTATAACCGAAGGCGATAGCGCCAGTGGAAGCATTACTAAAGCAAGAAACGTAGAGACCCAGGCGGTATTTAGTTTAAGGGGTAAGCCACTTAACTGTTTTGGCCTTACAAAAAAAGTAGTGTACGAAAATGAAGAATTTAATTTATTACAACATGCATTAAACATAGAAGAAGGGTATGATGGCCTGCGTTATAATAATATAGTTTTTGCAACCGATGCCGATGTAGATGGAATGCATATACGATTATTATTGATGACATTTTTTCTTCAATTCTTTCCCGATCTTGTAAAGAATGGACATGTATATATCTTAGAAACGCCTTTGTTTCGTGTAAGAAATAAACAAGAAACCATTTATTGTTATAACGAAGAAGAGAAACAGGCGGCTACAAAAAAACTAGGTAACAAGCCCGAAACAACAAGGTTTAAAGGTTTGGGCGAAATTAGCCCCGATGAATTTGCCCGTTTTATTAGCGATGATATGAAACTGCAGCCGGTGATGTTATTGCCCGAAACACATATCCAGCAGTTGCTGGAATATTATATGGGGAAAAATACTCCAAGCCGCCAGGATTTTATTATAGACAACCTTAAAATAGAACTTGACTTAGCCAATGAAGTTATAGCGGGTTCTTGATTTTTAATTTTTAAATTTTTATTAAATAATATGATTCATATTGTGTTTCAAGAAGCAGATATTGCAGCCTTAGAAAAAAGTTTTGAATTGGATGAAAATTTAAGAGCTGAGATTATTCAGATAAAAGACGATTTTGCTGTTGGCCCTTTAAATAATATATTTTCAGAAGATGGTATTGCAGAACGTAAGCAATGGTGGCGTGATGTGCTTGCAGGCAGCGATTTGGATGGCTATGTTGATAATGGCCAGATTGATGATGTACTCACTGTTTTTACTCTTAAAGAAAAATTGGATGATAACCCCGAAGAAATTATTTGGATTTGGGCTGCACAAAATAAACATGATGTGAGTGGATATTACTGGTTGATGAGCCAGTTAAAAGATTACCAGGGTAGAATATTTATATTGTATCTTAATAATCTTCCATTTCTTAATGAAAAAGGCAACCTGTTTTACCCGGTTAATTTATTTGAGATACCGGCAAAAGAATTTATAAAAGCAAAAAAACTTGCCCGGGAAATTACACTCAGCGAATTTGAAGTGGATCCGGATGAGTGGACAAAAATTTGTATAGAAAACAGGGGAGTTCGTTTACTGGAAGGCGGTAAAAAACTAGTACAGGAAGATTATGATTTTTATGATGTTGAATTAAAAAAATTGATAACCGGCGACTGGCAAAAGGCTGCTAAAATCATACACACTCATCTAACAAAAGCAAAAAATACAACAGGTGATATGTACCTTTTGTGGCGATTAAAAACGATGATTGCCAACCAATGGATAGACGTACAAGGAATAGTAGGTAAGATGAAAGAGTTTGAGATAAAAACAAAAGCTGCGGTTATTGCGTAATTGAAAATTAATTATCGAAAGTTGGACATTTGAAATAATAAGATGGCTAAAAAAACAAAAGACGAATACGAACACACCGATAGCGGAATAGGCGGCCAGTATAAAACCTGGTTTTTAGATTATGCCAGTTATGTGATTTTAGAAAGAGCTGTACCTGCAATTGAGGATGGCTTAAAACCTGTACAGCGGCGTATTTTGCACGCCATGAAAGAGATGGATGATGGCCGTTTTAATAAAGTGGCAAACATCATTGGGCAAAGTATGCAATATCATCCGCATGGCGACGCTTCTATTGGCGATGCTTTGGTTAATATGGGGCAAAAAGATTTACTTATTGATACACAGGGAAACTGGGGCGATGTAAGAACTGGCGATGAAGCTGCTGCATCAAGATATATTGAAGCAAGGCTTAGTAAGTTTGCTTTAGATGTTGCTTTTAATTCAAAAACTACCGAATGGGCGCTTAGTTACGATGGGCGAAAAAATGAACCCGTAACACTGCCAATGAAATTTCCTTTATTGTTGGCGCAAGGCGCCGAAGGAATTGCAGTTGGACTGGCAACAAAAATTCTTCCGCACAATTTTTGCGAACTAATAGAAGCCTCAATAAAATATTTAAGAGGAAAAAAATTTGAAATTTTACCCGACTTTCAAACCGGCGGTACCATGGATGCCGGAAATTATAATGAAGGTGTACGAGGCGGAAAAGTAAGGGTAAGAGCCATTATAGAAGAACAGGATAAAAAAACACTTATCATAAAAAGTGTTCCTTTTGCTGTAACCACCACACAATTGATGGAGAGTATTGTAAAGGCTAACGACCAGGGAAAAATTAAAATTAAAAAAGTAACCGACCATACAGCGGCCGAAGTAGAGGTCATTGTAGAGCTGGCTCCAGGCATTTCTCCCGATATTACCATTGATGCCCTTTATGCATTTACCGATTGTGAAGTTAGTATTTCTCCCAACTGTTGTGTAATTGTAAACAATAAACCACAGTTTTTAAAAATAAGCGAACTTTTAAAAGCTGCAACAGATAACAGCAAAGAGTTATTAAAAAAAGAACTTGAAATAAAACTTAACGAACTTCAGGAAAAATGGCATTATACTTCACTGGAAAAAATATTCTTTGAAGAAAAAATTTAT
>DAOLYC010000311.1:0-3385 GCA_035425605.1 Ferruginibacter sp. | reverse complement strand
TATCACCAGCGAAAAAGTACTTGATGCAAGAAACGGAGTGGTTGAATTTTTATTAATTAATCATCCACTCGATTGCCCCATTTGCGACCAGGCAGGCGAATGTCATTTACAAGATTTAAGTTATGAACATGGCGAAGAAGGTACCCGGTACGAATTTAAAAGACGAACTTTTGAAAAAGAAGATATAGGCCCATTAATTCAGTTGCACATGACAAGGTGTATCCTTTGTTATCGCTGTACTTATGTAGCCGACCAGATTACAGATAAAAGAGTACATGGCATTTTAGACCGTGGCGACCATGCAGAAATATCAACCTATATCTCAAAAGCAATTGATAATGATTTTAGCGGAAATATGATTGATGTATGCCCGGTTGGTGCATTAACAGATAAAACATTCAGGTTTAAAAACAGGGTTTGGTTTACCAAGCCAGTTGATGCACATCGCAATTGCGAAAACCCTAAATGCTGCGGCAAAGCTACTTTATGGTTACGTGGCGATGAGGTTTATCGTGTTACCACCCGTACTGATCCATGGGGCGAAGTACAGAGTTTTGATGGTAAACCAGGATGGATTTGCAATACCTGCCGATTTGAAAAAAAGAAAACAAGCGATTGGGTGGTTGAAGGATTAACAACCATTAACCGTCATTCGGTTATTGGGGCAAACAAATATGCAAAACTGGAAATGCCAAAAGATACCATAAAGGAAGTTATGGATGGACGCAATCCAAAATTACTCATGAACATCCATAATGTTAGTGGTGTAAACAATCCCAATATTTATTTAAGCGAACTGGATAGGCCGGCACATATAGATGATTTTGCAAAACCAGTTGAACAATTAGAAAATAAATCAACACAACAAGAATTAATTAAAGAAGAAAAAAAATAAAGAATATATAAAACAGAATTATGTTTTTAGCTATAGATATGGCATTGGTTATTGAGAAACTTGTTTTGATAGTAATAGTGGTAATGGCAACATTGGTGATAGCCATGTACACCACTTTTGCCGAAAGAAAAGTTGCTGCCATTCTGCAAGATCGCAGGGGGCCAAACAGGGCTGGTCCTTTTGGTTTGTTACAACCGCTTGCAGATGGGTTGAAATTATTTTTTAAGGAAGAAATCATACCCAATTTTTCATCTAAAGCATTATTTATATTAGGACCGGCATTGGCTATGTTAACGGCAATTATGACAGGGGCTGTAATACCCTGGGGAGATAAAGTTCATTTTTTTAACAGGGATATTTCTTTACAAATTGCTGATGTAAACATGGGTATCTTATATGTGTTTGCTGTAGTAAGTATGGGAGTTTATGGAATTATGATTGGCGGATGGGCAAGTAACAATAAATATTCTTTGATGGGTGCTTTAAGAGCCGCATCACAAATTATCAGTTACGAGCTGGCAATGGGTATTTCGCTGATAGCACTGTTGATGGTTACAGGTACATTAAGTTTAAAAGAAATGGTACTGCAACAGCAAAACGAGTATTGGAATATTGTTTATCAGCCATTGGGTTTTTTAATATTTTTAATTTGTGCCTTTGCTGAATGTAACAGAACACCATTCGATCTGGCAGAAGCAGAAAATGAACTGGTTGGAGGTTATCATGTTGAATATTCATCTATGAAACTTGGTTTCTATCTTTTTGCTGAATATGTAAATATGTTTATCAGTAGTGTAGTAATGGCAACCTTGTTTTTTGGCGGATATGATATACCGTTTTTAAATGAAGCCAATTATGATCAAAACTGGATGGCATTATTTGGTGTGCTGATGCTGATGGCAAAAGTGGTTGGATTTATATTTTTATTTATGTGGGTACGATGGACGATACCAAGATTCAGGTACGACCAGTTAATGAACCTTGGCTGGAGAATATTAATACCACTGGCCTTATTCAATATGCTGGTAACAGGTGCATTAATTTTGTTAAAACATAATGGCTGGCATTTTTAAAAATTAAAAAGAATTAAACCCAATTTTTAGTACGAATTTGGTTTATAGAAAAATAAAAAATGAATGCATTAACTAACAGGGCAAAACAGGTTGACCGCCGAAAAATGAGTTTTTTAGAACGGATTTACCTGGTAGCTATTTTTAAAGGCATGATGATAACCTTCAGCCATATTTTTAAAAAGAAACCTACCATTAATTATCCCGAAAAAACAAGGCCTTTTAGTCCGGTTTTTCGTGGTCTTCATATTTTAAACAGGGATGAAGAAGGACGAGAAAATTGTACTGCTTGTGGCCTGTGTGCAGTAGCCTGCCCAGCCGAAGCCATTACTATGGAAGCCGCAGAAAGGCAAGCCGGCGAAGAAGATTTATACCGTGAAGAAAAGTATGCGGCCAGGTATGAGATAAACATGCTACGCTGTATTTTTTGCGGTTTATGCGAAGAGGCTTGCCCAAAAGATGCAATCTATTTAAGCGAAACTTTTGCGCCATCAGATTATCAGCGTAAACAATTTATTTATAAAAAAGAAGATTTATTAATACCTCACCCTATAAAACAACCTGAAGAATATAAAAAAGCTTTAGGCAATAAGGTGAAAAGAGAAAAGGCTAACTAAGTTTTTATGGGCATTACACAAATATTATTTTGGGGTTTATCTGTGCTGGCATTGTTTGCGGCAATCATGGTGGTTGCAAGTAAAAGTCCGGTACACAGTATCTTGTCGCTGATTGTGGTTTTCTTTGCCATTTCGGGCCATTATATTTTATTGAACGCCCAGTTTTTAGCAATTGTAAATATCATTGTTTATGCAGGCGCCATCATGGTTTTATTTTTATTTGTTGTAATGCTGATGAATTTGAATGCAGAGTCGGAACCTAAAAAACACAGGTTGTGGCAATTTGCTGGTTTAATTTCTGGCGGATGTTTATTTCTGGTTATCATTGCAACTATTGCTGAAACACCACAGGCAGCCAATAATGTTTTGATGGGCGGCGGTAACAGCGGGCTTATCAAAAACCTGGGTATGGTTTTATTTAAAGATTATGTTATTCCTTTTGAGATAAGTAGTGTGTTATTTTTAAGTGCAATGATTGGTGCGGTGATGATTGGAAAAAAGGATAAACCTACAACTACATCAAATGAAGCATAAACAATGGCTTTCAATAAATGATTTAAACAGGTTAAAATTGAAAACAATTATAAAACATTAAAAGAGGCTTTTAAACTTTACCCGTAAGGTTTTAAAGTGTATAGTTGAGTATGGAAATAAAATGGTACATCGGTTTAGCAGTAGCGCTTTTTTGTACAGGAATAGTGGGCGTATTGGTACGTCGCAATGCTATCATTATTTTTATGTGCATCGAGTTAATGCTTAATGCTGTGAATTTATTACTGGTAGCATTTTCAAAAATGCATGCT
>DAOLYC010000310.1:0-3386 GCA_035425605.1 Ferruginibacter sp. | reverse complement strand
GCCATCATCACCAGCAATTGCTTTATTTAAAGATGGTAAATTGGTTCATTTTATTGAACGCCACAATATTGAAGGCCGCAGTGCACAAATGATAGCCGAAAATTTAAACGGTGCATTTGAGCAATATTGTAATTAATACAATTGGTAAGTACTATAACAGCCTCCTGTTTTTGCAGGAGGCTTTCTTTTAAATGAAATACCAATTATTAACTATTAAGCAAACGGCTTTTATGTTCTTAATTTAATATTAAGCTAAGTAGTATATTGCAGTCTTAATTTTAAAAAACTTTAGGTAAAATGTATCCCAACTTATATTATGTGTTTAAAGACTGGTTTGGCGTACAGTGGAATGGCTTAAGCTTTTTAAATACTTTCGGGCTAATGGTAGCCATGGGATTTGTTACGGCAGCAATTGTATTAAGTAAAGAATTGCAACGAAAGGAAAAGCAAGGTCTTTTAACACCCAGGGAAGAAATGATTACCGTTGGAAAACCAGCTTCAATAAGTGATATTTTAATAAACGCTATTGTTGGATTTATCTTTGGATATAAATTAATTGGTTTGTTTTTTAATAAACCCATTGATGTTAATCCACAGGATTATATTTTTTCGTCGCAAGGTAATATGCTGGGAGGCATATTAATAGGAGGGTTACTTGCCTGGTTTAAATGGTACGAAAAAAACAAACAGAAACTAAAAGAACCTGAGAGGCGTAATGTACGTATTTGGCCACACGACAGGGTAGGAGATATCATAATACTTGGATTGATTTTTGGAATTATTGGCGCCAAACTTTTTGATAACCTGGAAAACTGGGATGATTTTTTAAGAGACCCCATCGGCAGGTTATTTTCAGTTAGCGGCCTCACTTTTTATGGGGGATTAATATTAGCAGCAGTAGCTATTTGCTGGTATGCTACAAGAAAAGGAATTAAAATAATCCATTTGGTAGATGCTGCCGGGTTAGCTTTATTGCTTGCTTATGCAGTAGGCCGTATTGGCTGCCAGGTTAGTGGTGATGGTGATTGGGGTGTTTTTAATAGTGCTTACATAACAAACGCTTCGGGTAAAGTTGTTTTAGCCGGGCCGGGCGATTATGAGAAAAACCTGGAAAAACATAAAGCATATTTTTTAGCAGGAGAAATTTATAATAAAGATTCAGTTTTAGTACAGGTAACCGACCGAGTTTATGAAAGTCTGGATAAAGTACCACATAAAACATTAAAAGCCCCTTCATTTATACCAACATGGATGCTGGCTTATACTTATCCAAACAATGTAAATAAAGATGGTGTTCAAATACCGAATTGTAAGGAAGAACATTGTAGAGCTTTACCACAACCTGTTTTTCCAACACCTTTTTACGAAACTATAGCTTGTACCTTACTTTTTATTTTTTTATGGAGTATTCGCCGTAAAATAAAAGTACCGGGTGTAATGTTTGGCCTTTACTTAATAGTAACTGGATTAGAAAGGTTTACTGTAGAGTTATTTAGGGTTAATAATAAATACTCAATCTTTGGTTTTCATCCTACACAAGCCGAAATCATTTCGGTTGCATTGGTTTTAACTGGCATTATATTAATACTAATTGTAAAGCAAAGGGCAAATCATTCCAAATAATTTTTCAAGAATATATTGTTTCTAAGGTGTAACCTAAGTTTAATTACTGCGTATATAGGTATATTGCCAATTATCATTGAAATTTACCGTCTAATACTAAACAATGTACTATGTAACACATAGTACCTACCTTTGTGAAGTAGTTATCAAAGTATATAACTGCTTTTTATTGAAAAACAAATGATCTGCTTCTTACAGCCATAAGAAGTGATTAAAAAAAACAAAAGTATAGCCATGAAAAAATTTTTCAGCCTTTTGGCTGCTACGGGTATCGCCGTATGCAGTCTTGCACAATCTACAGTTAGCGGTAAAATTAACGGTAGCATTAAAGATGGAGGTAATCAAAAAATTATTGATGCAGCCTCCATTTCTCTTTTACAATCTACAGATTCAACGTTGGTAAAAACAGCCTTAACAGACAAGGCTGGTAATTTTTCATTTGATGAAGTAAAAGAAGGTAAATACCTGGTTATGGCTACATCTGTAGGCCATGCAAGTTCGTACAGTGGCATAGTTACAATTGCCGCAAATAATTTAACAGCAACTGTTGGCATATTGCAATTAGTGCCATTAGAAAAAGCTTTAAAAGAAGTTGTTGTAAGTTCTAAAAAACCTTTAATTGAAAGAAAGTTAGACAGAACAATTGTAAATGTAGATGCTTCTATTACCAGTACAGGAAGTACTGCATTGGAAGTACTGGAAAAGGCTCCGGGTGTAAGTGTTGATAAGGATGGTAATATAAGTCTTAAAGGAAAAACCGGAGTAATCGTTTACTTAGATGGACGTCCAAGTTATTTAAGTGGTGCCGATCTGGCAAATATGTTACGAAATATGACTGCAAGCCAATTAGATCAACTTGAAATTATGACCAACCCTCCGGCAAAATATGATGCAGCAGGTAATGCAGGCGTTATCAATATAAAAACCAAAAAGAATAAAGTATTTGGTTACAATGGTAGCATAACAAGCGGCTACACACAAGGCCGATATGCCCGTTTTAACGAAGCATTCAGTTTTAATTATCGAAATAAAAAATTCAATTTTTTCAGTAATCTAAATTTTAATTCCAATCACAGGAGCCAGGAATTATATATTTTAAGAAATTTCAGGGATATTAATACAAAAAACATTAAGTCGATATTTGACCAGAAAACTGAAATGGAAAATGAAAGGCAATATTATTATGCAAAGGTTGGTATAGATTATTCAGTTTCTAAAAATTCAACAGTAGGAGTAGTGGTTAACGGATTTTATAATCCAAGTATGTGGAAAAGCAACACCAATACTTTTATATACGATCCCAACTACAATCTTACCGATCAAACAAAAGCATTTACCTACAACGATGAAAATTGGAAAAATTTCAGTTCAAATATAAATTTTAGAACTAAGTTAGATTCAGCAGGGCAGGAGCTTTCAACCGATTTTGATTTTATTCAATATAAGGCAACTAGTTTTCAACCTTTAACCAGCACTTACTATGATAACTTAGGCTATCAGAAACAACCTTCTGATGTTTTAAACGGCACACTTCCAACCAATATTAAAATTTATAGCGGAAAAATTGATTACACTTTGCCTTTAAAAAATGATGCAAAATTTGAAGCTGGGTTTAAAACCAGTTTTGTAACCAACGATAATAATGCACAATACGATAGCTTAAAAAATGGAATGTCGACCCTGGATAGCGGACGTAGTAACCATTTTATTTATGATGAAAATATTAATGCAGCTTATGTAAACTATAGCAGACCCTTAGGTAA
>DAOLYC010000309.1:0-3395 GCA_035425605.1 Ferruginibacter sp. | reverse complement strand
TGGGGAATAGAAAAAAGTATGGCCGGTGTTGCCAGCCGTGCCGCCTACTTAAATGAAAGCAGCATCGCATTCGAAATTTTTAATGAAAAATATACCCACATGCAGGATTGTTACAATGCTTTTTTCCCTGATATAAAAAAATTTGCCTTTCGTGTATCAGGTGAATTATTACAAAAATGATTGTAGTATCTTTAAACAAAAAAACATGAAGCTTTTAATTACAGTTATAACAGCACTTTGCTTTTCGTTATCAACTATACAGGCACAGGTTAAATACCCTTCTATTGATAAATCAAATATGGATATGGCTTATTATCCTCCTAATTACCCTCTTCTTAAAATACAAGGTAAAAATACTGAACCGTTAACTGCAAGGGTTATATACAGCAGGCCGCATAAAAACGGGAGAGTTATTTTTGGCAACTTACTGGAGTATGGAAAAGTGTGGCGCCTGGGAGCAAATGAAGCTACAGAAATTGAATTTTTTACAGATGTAAAAATTGGAGATACTAAGGTAAAAAAAGGCCGTTATACCATGTACGCCATACCTGGCGAAACGGAATGGACGATCATCATTAACAAAGACACAGATATTTGGGGCTCTTTTAAATATGATGAAAAAAATGATGTGGTGCGTATAATATTACCTGTACAAAAGCTAACCGATACGAAAGAAGATTTTTCGATGGTTTTTACAAAAGCAGATATAGGTGCAGATCTTAATATAGGATGGGAAAATGTACAAATAAGTTTACCAATAGTTTTCTAACATTTTTTATATGCCTCTAAACAAAACAATTGGCATTTTGGCCTCAATTTTTATCGTTTGCTTTTTTATAAGTTGTAAACAACAGGTAAATAAACCTATTGATTTAAAACCAACGAATCGTATTCCGGTATCTGTAAAAGACAGCATGTTGCTATCTATTGACAAATCGCCCATGGATATGATCTATTTCCCCGATGATTATCCCAAGCAAAAGATGATAACCCCCGAAATGCCCGAACCGGTTGCAAGGGTTATTTATAGCAGGCCTCAAAAAAATGGCAGGCTCATTTTTGGCGACACCTCCATTTCGCAAAATGTTATACAGTATTATGGACAGGAATGGAGACTAGGCGCTAATGAAGCAACCGAAATTGAATTTTTTAAACCTGTAACTATCAATGGCACAAAAATTAAAGCCGGCAGATATATATTGTATTGTTACCCCTATCCTGATAAATGGAAAATAATTTTAAATAAGAATCTTTATAGCTGGGGTTTACATATTGAAAGTTCAAAAGACCTGATGCAGGTAGAGCTGCCGCTTCTTAAAAACAATGTGCAGATAGAATATTTTACCATGCTTTTTCAAAAGGCCGCCTACGGATGCAACCTGGTAATAGCCTGGGGAGATATGAAAGTTGTAATGCCCATAAATTTTTAGCTACCACTATTTACCGTATTTAAACAATGAGCGCATTAGCCGGAATAATTTTAAAAACTGCCGACAACCATGCTGCCTGGCATGTAAAACAAATGATAAAGGCTATTGCATACCGGGGCTCGGGTATTGAAAGTTATTGGAGCAATAACAAAAACACTGCACACTTTGGCCAAAATCAATTTTTACTTACTGCTATAAAAAATAATGACTCACAGCAGATATCTTATTTAGGCCGTTACCAGGCACTGGTTGACGGAGAGATTTACAACTACTTTGAAATAAAGTCGTTTTTACAAAACAAAGGTTTTAAATTCTATACACAAGAACATGCTGAAGTAATCATTGCAGCATACGAATTTTGGAAAGAAAGATGCTTACAGCATTTTGATGGCGCTTTTGCTTTTGCTATTTGGGACGAAAAAGAAGAAATACTTTTTGCAGCAAGAGACCGCTTTGGCCAAAAGCCTTTTTATTATTATGAAGATAAAGGCCATTTTGTTTTTGGAAGTGAAATGAAAGCACTGTGGGCAGTTAATGTAGAGAAAAGAATTGACAAAAAAATGCTGTTTAATTATATCACACTGGGTCATGTTCAAAATTGTACTGATAAAGAGCAGACTTTTTTTGAAGAAATATATTCATTGCCTCCTTCACATTATCTTACTTTTAAACCAGCTACTGATAATGTTTCAAAGATTACACGTTACTGGAAGATAAACAAAGAATTAAAAATTGATATTGGCATTGCAGATGCCATAGATAAATTTACCGAGTTATTCAATAAATCTGTTAGCAGGCAAATGCGTACAGAAACTGTTGCCGGAGTATGTTTAAGCGGAGGACTTGATAGTTGCAGCATTGCAACCTGTATTCATGAAACCTATTCCAGCAAAAGTAATGCTACCCTAAAATCATTTTCTGCCGTATTTCCGGGTTTTGTTAAAGATGAATCGGCATATATAGAGTTATTTAAAAAAAAATACACAACTGAAAATTTCCAGGTACAATGTTCGGTAAATGACCTTATTAACAAATTTGAAAAATTATGTTATTACCAGGAAGAGCCATTCCCTTCATCAGGCATTTTTTCACAATACAAAGTATTTGAAACCGCCAAACAACAAGGCGTAAGCATATTGTTTGATGGGCATGGCGCCGATGAAATACTGGCCGGCTATCCCGGATATATCCATTGGTACCTGCAAGAAGTAATCAGCAGGCATAAACTGGGATCAACCAGAAAAGAAAGACTTGCGTTTAAAAATAATGATCAACAATTTATTTGGGACTTTAAAAATTATTTAGCCGCTTTTTTGCCTTCACATGCTGCAATGGGTTTAGAAAAAAGAGAGTATATAAAAACCATTCATCACCCTTTTATAAATCCCGATTTTTTACGTTTGATGAAGGGTCGTGAATGGGAAGGCATACACAAACCTATAGTTACAAAACTAAACGACATACTTTATTTTAGCACTTGCGAAATGGGTTTAGAACAATTATTACGTTTTACAGACCGAAACAGCATGGCTCATGGAGTACAAGTGCGTATGCCATTCTTAAATCATGAGCTGGTAGAATTTATATTTTCATTACCCTCGCAATTAAAAATGCATGATGGTTGGACAAAATTTTTGCTTCGAAAAGCAATGGATAAAAAACTGCCCGATGAAATTGTATGGAGAAAAGATAAAGTAGGTTTTGAAACACCACAAATAAACTGGATGGAAAATCCTAAACTGCAGGAATACATTCAGGCATCAAAACAAAAACTAGTATCCACCGGTGTTCTTTCAAAAAAAATACTCGAAAATAAAGTTGAGGCTTTACCTGTAACAGCCCGTAATAATTACGACTGGCGATATTTATGTGCTGCTCAAATTTTATAAACTTTAGCATACGCTTTTATGGCTGGGTTTAATTTTAATTTTTGCACCTTTGCATCACTATAAAATCAATAAAAAT
>DAOLYC010000308.1:0-3434 GCA_035425605.1 Ferruginibacter sp. | reverse complement strand
TTACGATTCACCAGTTACCATTTCACAAATATCATTCAACAAAAAAACGCAGGTAGAAAACCATGTGTTGCTTATTGGCGATGCAGCCGGCATGATTACACCACTTTGCGGAAATGGTATGAGCATGGCACTGCATGGCAGTAAGCTGGCTACCGCATTAATTGATAATTTTTTAAAGAATAAAATAAGCAGACAACAATTGGAAAAAGAATACTGCATAACCTGGAAAAAAACTTTTGGAAAAAGATTACAGTACGGCAGGTTCATACAATCATTATTTGGAAAAACATGGATCACAAATATGTTTATAGCCATCTTAAAAACAATGCCAGCTATTACAAAAAAACTTATCCGCCAAACGCATGGCGATCCATTTTAACCTTTACCTGATGGCTTCATCTGCTTGCCTAATAATTTTATAATGCACTTTTATACCAGCTAAAAAAAGTTTACCTTTTTTATAAGGCCACGGTTTAATGCCCTGGCTGCTATTGTATTTGCAAATTCGATAGAGCGCTTTCCAGTGTTTTAAAATTTCTTTGTAGGCGCCAATTAAAGTGTACCCTGTATCATAAAAATGATTGGGTTCGGCGCCGCATCCATTATACTCCAGTATTGTAAAATTTTTTGAATTCTTAAGGTCTTCCACATTGGTACACATAATATCGTACCTACCATAAAAAAAATCGTTTACATCGTAGCTCAGTTTATCAAAAATAGCAACCAGTTTATCATCAATAAATGCCTTCAGGTCTATAAAATGTGCCCCACGGTTGTGATTAGCCGCATAGCTTAGCATATATTTTTCTCCGGCTGGTAAAATTTCATGCCAGTGTTCTTTATGTTTGCTTTTCAGTTCTCCAATTCTTTTTTTTCCTTTAGGATGTTGTTCTACCAACGTTTCCAGTGTATCGCTTCCATTACCAGTAACCTGCAGAGGAATTTTATGTAAAAACCCTGTAATCCTTCCCTTTTTTTCCAATGGATGTCTAATATAAAAAACACTTACTTCCATAGGATAATTTACCAACGTTTGCACTATATATTCAACTGGCATCTTATCGTGGTAATTTTTAAAATCAGTTTCTGATTCAATTTTACGAAATAAAATTCCCTGGCACCCTACTTCGGGTTTTACAATAAAAGGGTAGTTGATACCGCATTCTTTTAACCCGGTTATCACTGTATTGAAATCCTTTTTTGGCAGCACATTAAAAGTTGTGGGATAAAAATCTTTTGGCAGCAGTGCATACATTTCTTTTTTGGGTTCGCCATCCAATCCGCCAAAAGTAATTTTGGGATTGCTGGGTGTAAAAAACCAAACAGAACGGGATTTTAGCATATACCAAACCCACACCGGTGCAATGGGTGCATATAATAATTTAAAAGGCCAGGCTTCCCAGTTTTTAATTCTGCTAAAAATGTTTTTCACTAGCGGTTGATTAATGCGAAGATATTAAAATGTAACGCACACAAAGGAACTTTGCCTAAGAAGCTGCAATAACTTATTTTTGTTTTACAATATCATAGCAAATTAAAATAATACTATGCAAGTACCAACAATGGCCGATATGCTGGCAAAGGGCGAAAATCCCGAAGTTTTATTTTGGGTTGGCTGTGCAGGTAGTTTTGACCAGCGTGCTCAAAAAATAACAAAGGCATTTGTTACTATACTTCATAAGATAGGCATTAACTATGCCATTTTAGGAAAAGAAGAAATGTGTACCGGCGATCCTGCCCGCAGGGCGGGGAACGAATTTATGTTTCAGATGATGGCATACCAAAACATACAAATTTTAAATGGATATGGTATAAAGAAGATTGTAACCGCCTGTCCGCATTGTTTTAATATCCTTAAAAATGAGTATCCCGATCTGGGAGGAACTTATGAAGTAATTCACCATGCTACTTTTTTACAACAATTGATTGATGAAGGAAAGATAACCATGACCGGTGGCGGAAATTTTAAAGGAAAAAAAATTACCTATCACGATAGTTGTTACCTGGGCCGAGCCAATAATATTTATGAAGCACCCCGTAAAGTTTTAGAAGCATTGGATATTTCATTGGTTGAAATGAAACGATGTAAAAGCAACGGACTTTGCTGTGGTGCCGGTGGCGCACAAATGTTTAAAGAAGAAGAAAAAGGCAACATAAGAATTAATATTGAACGCACCAATGAAGCTATAAGTTCTGGTGCAAGTGTTATTGCAGCGGCATGCCCCTTTTGCAATACCATGCTAACCGATGGCGTTAAAAACAGCAATAAGGAAGATGATGTGCAGGTATTGGATATTGCCGAGATAGTGGCAGCATCAATGGTTTGATTAAACTAAAAGAAATTGTAACTGATGAACCTCAATTTTACTGACCATATTCCTGCAGATTTTAATGATAATGCAAAGGTATGGATATATCAAAGTAGCCGCCTATTTCTTGTAAACGAAGCATTACAAATGGAAGATTTGCTGAACAATTTTACAGCAAACTGGAAAAGCCATGGCGATGAAGTAAAAGGTTTTGCTAACCTGTTTTTTGGCCGATTCATTATTTTAATGGCCGATGAAACAACAACCGGCGTTAGCGGTTGCAGTACCGACAGTTCTGTACATCTTATAAAAACCATTGAAAAAAAATTTAATGTACAGATGTTTAACCGGGAAACACTGGCTTTTATAATTAAAGATAAAATTGAATTGCTACCATTAAATCAACTTGAATACGCAGTTAAAAATAATTTTATAAATGCTGATACATTGTATTTTAATAATACCGTCATCACAAAAAAAGAATTAATACAAAACTGGGTCATTCCAATAAAAAAAAGCTGGCTGGCAAAACGAATACCACTTCAGGCAACTTCGTAATTGATTTTTACAGTTATAAATAAAACTTTTTTACCTCTTAATGTAAAATTTATCAAACTCGTTGAGCGTTAACATATATATAAGATATGTTTTACCCTAGTACCATTAATTTTATTACTTAAATAAAACTTATGACCAGATCTGTTAAATATTTTGTAACCGCTTGTTTTCTCTTAGTAGCAACTACTACCAATGCACAAACAACAAAGTTTATTGATGTAGCCAATATGGATCCATCTGTAAAACCCGGTGATAATTTTTACCAGTATGCCAATGGAAACTGGATAAAAAATACACCAGTGCCCGCCTCAAAAACAAGATGGGGTAGTTTTGATGCCTTGGGCGAAGAGAGTTCGCAGGCATTAAAAGGCTTGTTAGAAGATGCAGCCCAAAACTCAGGGAAAAATAATTTAATGAAACGTGTTGGTGATTATTATGCCTGGTCGCCTGTGGACTACTACAACAGGCCCGTGTTTGTAACTGGCGGCACCATGTTCTCGCTGGGCGGCGTATCCTTCTGCAGTTACAGCACAAGTTATGTGCGCCACTCCTATCTGTATAGCGGGC
>DAOLYC010000307.1:0-3451 GCA_035425605.1 Ferruginibacter sp. | reverse complement strand
ATTGATACATTTGTTGATTTTAATGTTTTTAAAGGAGACAGTACCGCTTTTAGAAAAATGCTGGTTAAATAAATGCTCATTTTTATTTTGTTTACTTTTATACAACTTTATTCCTCCATTAGGGCTTAAAGTAGATTATGGGCACGGATGATGAAACAAAGGAGTTTTTTATAAAGATAGCAAACACAGTTTCCATTGTTTTGCTTTGGATGATAGCCAATGTTTTTATCGGCATTTATAAAGGGTTTGCTTTTTTTGAAGATAAGCCTGGCTGGGCAAATTATATTTATTATTTTGTTTTTCTTATTAGTTTTATTGGACTTATCTTTTATCTTAAACGTAAATGGAAGCTGTGATTAACTGCTGTGGTCGGTTACAATTACCCATTTCTTTTTTATCTTTTTTACCAGCAATGTAAAATGCCCACCTACATCACCAACGCTTCGAGTTAAATGCCATTTACCAATAACAAAAAAATACAAAACAGACAACCGTTTTATTTCCAGAATATCAAATTTTAATTTGCCCATAGTTGCTGTGTCGGGATAGCCCTTTTCATAGTTATCTAATGTGTTTTTCCATCCGTAAGTAATGCCGTTTTTACCTACAAACATCAAAGAATCGTTTTGCCAGTATCCTTCCATAAATTTTTCAATATTACCTTCGTTCCAGGCTTGCCGCTGTTGTTCCAGTAAATTACGGATGGCCGTTTGATCTTTACTTTGAGCTTGTACAGTAAATGAAAAAAGTAAAACAATTAAAAAAAGAGAGTGAATTTTTTTCATTGCATTTAATTTAACGCTTAAATATAGAAATTAAAATGCATTAATGTGCATGATGAGGTGAGGAACATTTGCTTTTAAGACAAAGCCTGTAGTTGTATAAATGTGCGCTAATGATAAAGGTTACCGCAATTACCAAAAAAAGTATTTCGTATTCAGTAAGGAATTGTTTTAAAATCAAAAAAATAAAACCCAGGCTAAAAATTAAAACAGGTGTAAATGAACGGTGGTGTTTTATATAGCCATGAAAAAGAGAATAAGCCCCCACCAGGAAAGCCAATGCAATCATGCTCCATTCAAAAAAAGGGTTATGAATGATATTGGTACCAAAAACAGGCAGCGATGTTAGTAGCACAGGCAACAATGCACAATGAATAGCGCAGGCTATAGAGGTAGCAATACCCATGGCATCCCAATTAATCTTAATATTCATTGAAATGCAAATATATATTATTTGCAATTATGTTGCAAATAATAAAGTAGCTTTGTAAAAGTTTTTTAAAGGGTTGTAAATTTGTAAAAATTAAATTGAGATGGGTAAAAGGTTTTTGTTTTATGTTGTTTTTTTTTCGGTTTTGATAGTAACCTTTGTGTATTTTGTTTATAAAGATGAAGACATGACAAAGTCGTTGCTGCCGGTTTTAAATGATAATGTAGAGAATTTTACTTTTACAAACCAAGATGGGAAAAAGATAACAGAAAATGATGTAGAAGGTAAAGTGTATGTAACGGAATATTTTTTCACTACCTGTAAAGGTATCTGCCCTAAAATGAATGCCAATATGCGTAGGGTGTTTGACAAGTTTAAAGATGAACCCAATTTCTTAATCCTGTCGCACACATGTATGCCGGAAACCGATTCGGTACCTTTATTAAAAGCGTACGAAGCTAAAATGATTAATGGTACGCTTAATAAGAGTGATGATGGCTCGTACAACATTTATTATGATAGCGCTAAAAACAACCAGCAATCAATAGTAAATCCAAATTGGAATTTTGTTACAGGCGATAAAGCAACGCTTTATAAAATGGCCCGGCAAAGTTATCTTATTGATAATAACAAGCCCGACTCAACACAAAATATTGCTGACCAATTTATACATACACAGTTTTTTGCGCTTGTAGATAAGCAACGCAGAGTGAGGGGCATTTATGATGGATTGTTGGAAGAGGATATGCAAAAACTTTTTAAAGATATCAATGGGCTGCTGAAAGAAAAAGTTACTACCAAACATTTCATGAATGGCTTTAGTAGTAACCCCAATTAATTTTTTTAACTTTAATAAAAATTCTTTTTTGAAGATACAGATATGGAACAGATTGCAGATATACTTAAAAAAAATCAACTTAGTATAACCGAAGGAAGAAAAAAAATATTGGATTTATTTTTAAATAGCCCTGGCGCTTTGGCTCATGCCGATATTGAAAAAAATACCGATGCAAGTTTTGACAGAGTTACTGTTTACAGAACCCTTCAAACTTTTGTAGAGAAAGGTATCATTCACAATATACCTACTTCCGATAATTCTATTTTGTACGCACTATGTAAAGACAATTGCGAAGCCGGGCATCACCACGATAACCACGTGCATTTTATTTGCGATGTATGCGATAAAACCATCTGTTTAGAAAATGTTTCGATACCGGATATAAAACTTCCAAAAGGCTTTATACAAAAACAAACAGATATGGTGATTAGCGGAATTTGTAATGAGTGTAAATAATTTTTTTGCAGATTAACTATTCATTTCTTTTTCTACAAAATCCATCAACACTTTTATCTTATCGGGGCTAAAGTCAAATTTCAAACCTGCTGTATCATAAAGTTCAGGCAATGTTTTTGTGCCTCCTAAAGTAAGCGCTTTGCAATATTTATCCATTGCTTGTTCTTTGTTTTCTTTAAACTGCATCCAAACGCCAATGGCGCCTAATTGTGCAATACCATATTCAATATAATAAAAAGGCACTTCATATAAATGAAGCTGTTTTTGCCAGGCATTGCTTCTGTATTTTTCCAGGCCGCTGTAATCAATCACATCATCTTGAAATTCTTTTAAAATTGAACCCCATTGTGCAGTTCGTTCTTCGTGTGTATGTGTTGGATTTTCATAAATCCAGTGTTGAAATTTATCAATAATGGCAATCCAGGGAAATATGGTTATTACTCTTTCTAACTGATGTTCTTTTGCTCTTTTCAAATCTGTTTTATCAGTAAAAAAAGTTTCCCATGCATCCATACTCATTAACTCCATAGCCATGCTGGCAACTTCAGCAATTTCCATTGGGTAATCTTTAAAGCTACTAAGCTCCAACGGGTGCGCTAAAAAAGAATGAACAGCATGTCCTCCTTCGTGCAGCATGGTTGTAACATCATGCATTTGTCCAGCAGCATTCATAAAAATAAATGGAGCCCCACTTTCTGCAAGCGGGCAATTATATCCACCAGGCGCCTTTCCTTTTCGGCTTTCCAGGTCCAGGTGTTTCATTTCTTTCATTTTAGAAAGGCATTGGCCAAAGAAAGGACGTAGTTTTGAAAAACAGGCAATGGATTTTTCAATCAATTCATCACTGGTTGTAAATGGATGTAAAGGTTCAACTCCCATAGGCTCTGCATCAATATCCCAGGGCCGTAAAGTGCTAAGCCCTAACTTAGCTTTTTTCTTTTGATA
>DAOLYC010000306.1:0-3455 GCA_035425605.1 Ferruginibacter sp. | reverse complement strand
AACTCCGTAACCGTTACACTTAAAAACAGTGCAGGTAATTATGAAATTGTAAAAGCTGATGCCATGATTGAAATGCTGGGTGCTGATTTTGCTACCTTGGATTCTAAAAAAGCAAAAGAATACGGTGTTGATGGCGGCGTAATAGTTAAGAAAATTAATGGCGGTGCATTAAACGACCAAACTAGAATGAAAGATGGTTTTATCATTTTAAAAATTAATGATAACTCAGTAAAAAGTGTTGATGATATGAAATCAACAATAGGTACTAAAAAAAATATTACTATCAGTGGTTTTTATCCCGGGTACGATGGTATTTATGAATACCCTATTACTTTAGACAATCAGTAACTATATTATTAAACGATATACCTATTTAAACCGTAGCCATAAAAAAGCTACGGTTTTTTATATTCACCAACTTCTTTCAAAAACTTTGTAACCCCAGGCATTTAACCTGATAAAACTACCGGTTATTATTTTTTTAATGATGTTATCAAAAACATCTGTAAAATCTCCATCTATCAACTCATCATGCAATATGAAACCGGTTTCCTCATCACTCAAATTCAGCAATACCAGCACTTCTGCATTTGGCGCTTTTCTTAAATACGCCATTATTTTTTCAGGCGCACCTGTTTTGATGATAAACGTTTTTACTGAAGTATCGCAGGCGCTTAAAGCATTATTTTTTTTATGTAAGGAAAATAAAGTTTTATAAAAATCATGCAGTTTGTTTTCTCCATTCCATTCAATTTCATCCTTGTCAAAAAATTTTAATCGTTTCAAATTGGGTAATTCCTGCCCGCTGTAAATCATGGGTATTCCATTCCAGGTACAACTGAAAACTGCCAGTGGCAAAGCCATCTCAGCATATTTTTCATATTCTGTTCCGTTCCAGCTATTTTCATCGTGGTTGCTGGTAAAATACATGCGATAGGCATCTTTTGGAAAGTTGTGATTGTATTTTTCCAGCACAGTATATAAACTATTAATGTTGTGATTGTGTTTATAAAAGTCTTCGGTACTATGCATCCATTCCCAGGTAAAAGTTGCATCAAAAACCTGGTGGTAATTTATTTCTTCCGACTCTGCCAGCCAAAATAGATTGTCTTTTAAAGGTTCAATAACTGCTCTGGCTTTTTGCCAAAATTCAAGTGGAGTTAAGTGAGCCAGGTCGGCTCTAAAACCATCAATATCAAAATTTGTAACCCAGTATTTCATAGCGTTTATCATTGCATCCTGCTGGGTAGCGTTTGTGTGATCTATCTGTATAACATCAGTCCAATCGTATGGTGGTTTAAAATTTCCTTCTTCGTCTCTAACAAAATATTCAGGATGGTCTTTTGTCCATACATTATCCCAGGCAGCATGATTGGCAATCCAGTCCATAATAACCTTCATACCAGAACTATGTGCCAGTTCAATTAAATTTTTAAAATCATCGGCCGTACCAAACTCAGGGTTTACAGCCATAAAATTGCTGATGCTGTAATAACTGCCCAAAGTTCCTTTTCGGTTTACTTTACCAATAGGATGTATGGGCATAATCCAAAGCGTTTCCACCCCCATTGCTGCAAGCCGTGGCAATGCTTTAGCAAAGGCATTGAATGTACCTTCGACGCTGAATTGCCTTAAGTTCACTTCATAAATATTGGTATGCTGTATCCATTGGGCTCTTTTAAAAAACGGTTGAGTACTGTTATTCATTCTAAAAAAAAAGTTTGATATAAATCAAATGTAAGGCTGCCAGTTTTATTTACGCCGGATAATTTTACCCGTCAACATTGTACCTTTGCAACTGTTATAAAAACTACATGAAACAATTTAATGTACCAATCATTTACCGCAGCCCATTAATTGCTGCCATTAAAAAGAAAAGGAAGCAGGAAGATAAGATGAAAAAAGATTTTACACCTGCCCTGTTAGATTTTGGTCCGTTACAGATATACCTGGCCCGTCATTTTGGATTTTGTTACGGAGTTGAAAATGCCATTGACATAGCTTTTAAAACTATTGAAGAAAACCAGGGAAAACGTATTTTCTTACTAAGTGAAATGATACATAACCCACAGGTAAATGCCGATTTGATTGAAAAAGGTGTAAAGTTTTTGCAAGATACCCACGGCAAACAGGTAATTTCTTTTGATACGCTTACCAGCGATGACATTGTAATTATCCCTGCATTTGGCACCACGCTTGACATTGAAGATAAACTTAAAAATTTAGGCATAGCCATACATAAATATAATACCACCTGCCCTTTTGTAGAAAAAGTATGGAACCGCAGTGAGCAAATTGCAAAAAAAGATTATACTGTGATAGTGCACGGTAAACCTACACATGAAGAGACCAGGGCTACATTTTCTCATGCATCGGCACATACAAATACGGTAATTGTAAATGATATGGACGATGCCATTGAACTGGGTAAATACATCAGTGGCGAAAAAAATGCAGATTTATTTTTTTCTGAATTTGCTGGAAAATATACTGAAGGCTTTAACCCCGGTACAGACCTGGAACGCATAGGAGTGGTAAACCAAACCACCATGCTTGCAAGTGATACAGAAAACATTGCCAATTACCTGAAACAGGTTATGCAAAAAAAATACAGTTTAACAGAGGCTACAATTACACAAAGGTTTGCCGATACAAGAGATACTTTATGCTATGCAACCAACGACAATCAGTCGTCAGTTTATGGCATGTTGCAAACAACTGCTGACCTGGCCATAGTGGTAGGCGGTTACAACAGCAGCAACACATCGCACCTGGTTGAATTGTGTGAAGAAAAACTACCCACCTATTTTATTAATAACGAAGAAAAGATAATTTCAAAAAACAGCATCAGGCATTTTAATTTTCATACTAAAGAAGAACTTACTACAAATAATTTCTTACCAGAAAAAATGCTAACAAAAATACTGGTAACCAGTGGAGCAAGCTGTCCAGATGCCTTAGTGGAAGCCGTAATAGAAAAAATAACTTCCTTTTTTGCAGTAAAAAAAACAATAGATGATATACGGCTGGAATTTATTTGATACCGCATAGCTGCAATAAAAAAGTGTTGTAATTTTTTACAATACAACACTTAAATACATGAATAGCATTTAGAAGTAGTTACTGAGAGATAACATTCTTTTTAGCAAAATATTTTAAAGATAGCCAGGCCAAAGGCACTCTTTTCCAGCAACGTCTCTTACTCCCGGGGCCGTGTGATGGCAAGGACGTTGCGTTGCTAAACAACTTACTGTTCACGATCTTTAATATCAATATCATTTATTTCCATAAAGATGACAACAGTGTATACCCCCTTCGCCGTTGTGGGTGTTTCTCTCTCAAATGTAAATTAACTATACTAGCACTCCTGCCTTGTCTCCCGACAAGCAGGAACCTAAGGGGGCCACTGCTAATTACCACAATAATGTGTCAGCATCCAAAGGCTATCAGTTCGG
>DAOLYC010000305.1:0-3474 GCA_035425605.1 Ferruginibacter sp. | reverse complement strand
AAGCGGCAGGCAACTCAGGATAAAATAATTGATGATGCAAAAGAAATTTTCAATTACTTAAAAGATACATTAGGCTATAAGGATATTTATATTGCAGGCCACAGCGAAGGCTCATTAATTGGGATGGTTGCAGCACAACATACAGATGCCAAAGGTTATATTTCTATGGCTGGCGCCGGCCGGCCAATTAATCTTATTATCACAGAACAGGTTGCTGCCCAAAGCCCGGTTGTTGCAAAGCAAACAGATTCTTTATTTAGTGTTTTAAAAGAAAAAGGTAAAATAGATTCTGTACCACCATACCTGTTAAGCATTTTCAGAACAAGCGTACAGCCGTATATGTTATCTTGGATGAAGTACAATCCGGCAGTAGAAATAAAAAAACTGAAGATACCTGTATTGATATTGCAGGGAACTTGTGATATCCAGGTAAAAACAGCAGAATCAGGATATCTGTATGATGCTGATACAAAGGCAACGCTATCTGTTATTGAAGGAATGACACATACATTAAAAAATGCCCGTGCCGATTGTGATGATAAAGACATGAAAACATATCACGACCCATCTTTGCCTTTAAATGAAGAACTGGTTTCTGCAATATTAAATTTTGTAAAAGATAACTGACATTATCTGTTGTTTCTCGCCTGATCAACAACCAGATTTCTTTTCCCAGCAACGTCCTCGGCCAACACACAAAGCCAGGGAGAGACATTGCTATGAAGTGAAGTTTTTTTCCAGCAACGCCCTCGCCCAACCCATAAAGCCTTTTCCCAGCAACGTCTCTCCCCAAGCCTGTGCGTTAGCAGAGGACGTTGCGTCATTTAAGAAAAAGGACTTCCTTTTGTAAACACAAGATCCTCCATCTGCATAAAGTTGGTAACAGGGTAAACCCCCTGTTCTCCTATAAAATAAATTTTTTGCAGAACCTTTTACAAGCAACGTCCTCGGCCAACACACAAAGCCTGGGAGAGACGTTGCTATGAAGTGAAGCCCAATTCTCCTATAATATAAAATTTTGCAGAACCTTTTACAAGCAAAGTCCTCGGCCAACACACAAAACCAGGGAGAGACGTTGCTATGAAGTGAACCCCCAATTCTCCTATAATATAAAATTTTGCAGAACCTTTTACAAGCAACGTCCTCGGCCAACACACAAAACCAGGGAGAGACGTTGAGTTTTTTTTTAAAACGCAAACACCGGCGTTTTTATATCGTGATAAAATAAAAAAGTCCATTTTTCATTTGCTCCCTGTTGCCACCATTGCTGACGCAACTCCATACTTTTGCGCCCATCCATATCGTACTTAGCAATAAATTTATTTTTCATTTGTTGTAATTGCGGCGCCACATCACCGCCAAAGAAAATTTTTTGTCCTTCTTCTTCAATCCAAAAAACCTGGTGGTATTTGCTATGTGCCCCCGTAACCTGGTAAGTAATATAGTTATCAATGTTTCCATTTCCTTCCAGCAGTACAACCTGGTCGGAGTTTTGGAGTCCATCAAAATCAACAATATGATAAGAAGGCGTACCTTTTTTTAAAGCATATTGTATTTCATCTTTATGCACATAATAGGTAGCGTTGGGAAAGCTCAGGAATTTCTGTTTCAGCATTTCATCGGTTTTAAAAATGCCGCCTGCATGGTCTTTATGCAAATGGCTGAGCAATACTTTGGTTACTTCCATTGGGCCAATGCCGTTGTTCAGTAAATTTTGATGAATTTGTAAACTTCCATCAGGCATAGAATGGCCAAGGCCGGTATCAATAACAATAATATCTTTTGCTGTAATGATTGCAAAGGGTTGTATCTCTACCAGTAAACTGCCAAGCGGCCGTTGTTGCAGGTCGTCGGTACCTACATTAAATGGTACAAATTTTTTTGTAGCATCAATGGTAAAAGCGCCTTCGCTTAATGGAATTATTTTCATAATGCTGCATCCCTGTTTGTGCGATTATTATTGTTTAATATAATAATTATACCGATTGGATTTTTGTAATAGACCAATTTCATTGGCCTAAACGGCTATCACATCAGCATTATACGATAAAATTTGATTTACGAATTAATTTCATTTCGTATTAAGTGCGAAACTACCTGAAAATATTAAAAATGATTGAACAAGTTTCGGTTCCTTATTGAGAAGCAGTGAAGAAATTTTATCTTAACACCATCTGCCTGTCGGCATCAAGCTTTATCAATATAAAAATAAGAATGGTAAAAGTTAACAACGATGAACCACCATAACTCATTAAAGGTAAAGTGATACCTATAACGGGTGCCAGCCCAATCGTTACGCATATATTTACAGCAATATGAAAGAACATGATGCCCGCTACCGAATATGCATAAACCCGGCTAAACACACTTCGTTGCCTTTCTGCTACTCTTACAATTCGTAAAAGAAAACCCAGGTAAATAAACATTAAAATACTGGTGCCAATAAAACCAAAGTTTTCGCCAACTGATGTGAAAATAAAATCGGTATGTTGCTCAGGCACAAAATCGCCACGGGTTTGTGTGCCTTTTAAAAAACCTTTCCCGGTTAATCCACCTGAGCCAATTGCAATTTTTGATTGCTTTACATTATAATTCTGTTGGTCGTTTTTTCTTTGTTTGGCTTTAACTTCATCATCGTTGTTTAAATCGGCTGTGGTTTTTTCGGTAAAAGGGTTATCAACTCCTACCATGCTAAAAATCCTATCGGCCTGGTATTTTTTAAAAACATGCTTAAATGTAAAAGGCACTACTATGCCAACAAACAATGAACTAAATGCCCATGCGCCAACTATGATTAATAATAAACGGTTGTTACGCTTTATCTGCCTCCTGTAAAAATAAAATATTAGTATGGCCAATATTGCAAAAGCAATTAATAATGTTTTTGTACTAAACAAGAGTGATATAACAAGTAATACTGCCATCGATACTCCAGCAATCAAATAACCAGGTGGTAATCCCTCCCGATACATTGGAATTAAAAACGAAAAATAAACCAGGGCCAACCCGGTTTCCCCTTGTAGTATAGAAAGTACACCAGGGGCAAAAGCAATTGAAGCAGCTATCAATTGTGATTTGGGTTTACTGAAATCTGTTTCGGGCATAGACAAGTATTTGGATAATGCCAGTGCAGTAAATATCTTACAAAGCTCTACCGGTTGCAGGTTCATAAAACCCAGTGGTATCCAGCTTTTGGAGCCTTTAATTTCTTTGCCTACAACAAATGTGGCAAGGATTAATACGATACCAATCAAATACGAGATATTGGCTGTTGCCGTAAACAATTTACTATCGGTTAATAAAATAAAAATTGCCAATAGGCAGCAACCTGCAAAAAAGAAAAGTTGTTTGCTGTAATTTTTTTTAAAACCTGTAAGTGTTTGTAAAAAATTATCTGTGGTTTTATATTCTACCGAATAAATACAGATGATACCAAAGATTACCAGAAGAGCATACAACCAAACCATCATCCAG
>DAOLYC010000304.1:0-3488 GCA_035425605.1 Ferruginibacter sp. | reverse complement strand
ACAATAGAAACTGCCGATGTAGTTATACAAGATGATAAGCCTAGTAAAATTGCAATGGCAATTAACATAGGTAAGCAAACAAAGAAAAAAGTTTGGCAAAATATCACGTTGGCATTTGCAGTAAAAGCAATCGTATTAGTGTTAGGTGCAGGAGGTTTAGCGACCATGTGGGAAGCAGTGTTTGCAGATGTTGGCGTGGCATTATTAGCAATACTTAATGCGGTAAGGATACAGCGTATGAAGTTTTAAATTCAGAATATATTCAGAATATATTCAGAATTAATAGCCACATTTACAAAAAGGACGTAAATGAAAATATTGATCATAGAAGACGAAAAGGAGTTGAGCAAAAGCATAGTAACCTACTTAAAGCAGGAAAATTACCTCTGTGAAATAGCCCCGGATTTTAAAACGGCTATGGACAAAACCGAATCGTTTGACTACGATTGTATTTTGCTGGATATTTCCCTGCCGGATGGTAATGGTTTAACAGTGCTGAAGGAATTAAAGGAAAATAAAAAAACAGATGGTGTTATTATTATTTCTGCTAAAAACTCAATTGATGACAGGATAGCCGGGTTAAACCTGGGGGCTGATGATTATCTATCCAAGCCCTTTCATTTATCAGAGTTAAGTGCCAGGATCTCTGCCGTTATCCGCCGCCGCCGTTTTGATGGAAATAACGTAATTGTGTTGAATGAAATTACTATTGATACCATTGCAAAATTAGTAGCTATAAACAATATGGCTCTTGATTTAACCCGTAAGGAATACGACTTATTGCTGTATCTTGTTTCCAATAAAAACAGGGTCATATCTAAAAATGCTATTGCGGAAAGTATATCCGGCGATGGGGTAGACTTGTATGATAACTTCGATTTTATTTACGCCCACATGAAAAATTTAAAAAAGAAACTGACTGCCGCAGGCTGTGAGGATTATATCAAATCTATTTACGGTCTGGGCTATAAGTTTACAATCTGATGAAGCTTTTACAAAAAACAATCCGTAGTTATTTTATTTATTCAGTAATTGTTTTACTTGTAGCCATACCGGTATTTTATTTTGTAATACAGGGTATTGTAAGAGACGATGTGGATGAAGATTTGATGAATACAAAGGAAATACTAAGACCTAAAATAGCCGATGCTTTACAAAATAATACTATTAGCCAGCTAAATTTTCTTGACCATGATGTTATGGTGTCTGCATCCACTTCTTTAAAAGAAGTTGACACACTAACTACCTCTGAAATTTTTGATACTGTTGCAAAGGAGTTAGTGCCTTACCGGGTGCTAACTTCTCATTTTACCGTTAATGGTAAGCCCTGTATGTTGCAGGTAAAAACATCGCTTGTTGATAATGATGACCTGATTGCAAGTATTGTAAAAGTGCAGGTAATTTTATTGCTTTTACTAATAGCAGGATTGTTTATTATTAACCGCAATCTTTCTAAAAAGGTATGGAGACCTTTTTATACTACACTTACTAAACTACGGAACTATAAAGTAGAAAAACATCAGCCGCTGGCTTTAACCAACTCTTCCATTACTGAATTTAATGACCTCAATACATCATTGCAGGAACTAACCGAACGAACACACCAGTCTTACATAAGCCAAAAAGAATTTACAGAAAATGCATCGCATGAAATGCAAACTCCGCTGGCTATTTTTCAGAGTAAGCTGGAATTATTGATGCAAACCACACCACTTAGTGAAGAGCAGGCCCAGCTAATGAGTGACCTTGCGGATGCAGGTCAGCGCATGACCAGACTTAACAAGAGCCTTGTATTGCTTACACAAATTGAGAACAACCAGTTTGCAAACAAAGAAAATATATCTTTAAAAACCTGCATTGAAAGATTTATACTCCTCTATCAGCCACAGATAAATGAAAAGAAAATTACTGTTGAAAATAGAATTACTACTGACCAAATAATTAATGCAAACATAGCCTTGATTGAAGTGTTAATTAGCAACCTGCTTGGTAATGCTATACGGCATAACCATATAGATGGGAGCATTACAATACAATTACTGAAAGGTGAGTTAATTATTGAAAATACTGGCAGACAGATGCAGTTAAATGAAACAAAAATATTTGAGCGATTTCAAAAAGAAAGCACTGATAGTAACAGTATAGGGCTAGGGCTTGAAATGGTAAAAAAGGCCTGCGCTATTTGCAATTATACTATTGCTTACCAGTTCCGGAATAACATACACAGTTTTACAGTTGGGCTTTATCATTCATAAAAAGATATTTTCAGATTCGTTTACAGGTGTAGTGGCCCGCCAAGTTGTATGAAAATTTAGAATAGTTGGGTGTGTTTAAAAATATCTCTTTTATGTTATTATCTTTTCCTCAATTACCTTCCGTTTAACATCCGCTTAACCGGGCAGATACATTTACATAACATTAGGATAAGTTCTTTGTAAAAAAAAATAAGATGAAAAACTTTACAAAGACTTTTATTATAGCTGCACTATCACTATTTGCTACAAATAAACTGTTTGCACAGGAAACGTCTTCTGCCTTAAATGGTATTGTTGAAGATACCAAAGGCTCAGTCCTTACTGGTGCTACTGTTTTGGTAAAGCATGAACCTACAGGTTATAAAACCACTACGCAAACCAATAACAAAGGGATTTTTATTTTCCCTAATTTAAAACCCGGCGGGCCTTATACTATTACTATTTCTTTTGTGGGTTTAAAATCTGAAGTGCTGGAGAATGTATCACTTTCTTTAGGCAACAATCCAGAATTGAATGTAATGCTTAAGGCCGATAGCAAGAACCTGAATGAAGTAGTAGTAACAGGTAATTCACGAAAACAATTTGGCGGATTATCAGTAGGTAAAGCACAATTAAGTACATTACCAACTTTAGGCAGAAGTTTATCAGACTTCACCAGGCTTACGCCTCAATCAAACAATAATTCATTTGCCGGAACAAATTTCAGATACAATAATTTAACGGTAGATGGTGCTGTTAATAACGATGCAATCGGTTTCAGCAATTCATTTGGTGGTGTAAGTGGTGGTGGGCAGTCTGGTGCTGCTGGTGCTGGCACAAGAACCAATCCTTACAGCATAGATGTAATACAGGAAGTGCAGGTGCAATTATCTCCCTATGATGTAAAGCTGGGTAATTTTACCGGGGGGTCTGTAAATGCGGTAACCAAAAGTGGCACCAATAATTTTCATGGTTCTGTTTATGGTTATGGAAGAAACCAATTACTTACAGGCAAAAGTGTGGATGGCTTAAAAACAAAAATTGGGTCCGATTTTTACGACTATCAGTATGGTGCCACCCTTAGTGGGCCTGTTGTAAAAAACAAAGCATTTTTTATTGTAAACTTTGAGCAAACTAGAAGGCAGGAGCCTACTTTTTATAATGCAGGCGACCCCGGTGCAGCCATAAGCCTTGCAGATGCTGCAAGTATTTACAACAATTTGAAAACAAAATATAATTATGATGCAGGCGCTT
>DAOLYC010000303.1:0-3515 GCA_035425605.1 Ferruginibacter sp. | reverse complement strand
ATGACCCATTGGGTTATACAAGATTTATCACAAGCCTGTATAAAGATGGGAAGGCAACCTACAATGAAATTGTTTATGAACCATCCACTACTATAAAAAGAGAAGCCGGGCTATTGAAATATAAAGGAATAATGGATATTCAACCTGCCGACCAGATGTGGTTTCTTACATTGGCAAATCATTTTAAAGGATACCTGAATATTTTTAACCAGAAATATGATCCCGGCGATGAAGGTAGTTTTTGGGCTTCGGTTAACTATGGAAAATTTAACCGAATGTGTAATAAAATACTAGATTTTGATATTACCGCAAAAGGCAGTGATTTTTTAAGACCCAGAATTAAGGACTTATATGGTTTTATTGCTGAAAAGTTATCAAAAGGAAAAGTAGTGCTTTATATCAACAACAGAATAGTGCATAAGAAAAATCATATAAAAATAAAACTGGCGGTACCCACTCACTTTATTGTTGTAGAAAAGATTTATAAGGTAAATGATATAATTACATTGATTTATTGGGATAATGGCGGAAGAACATTGATACAACTTTCACCGGCATTCTTAAAACGTATTGTATATGGTATAACAAGTTTTACTAAACCTGGAGCCGATGCATTATAAAAAACTTACCATATTATGCACATGCTTAACGGTGATATTTTGCTCCTGTTCGCCAAAAAACATTTCTACAAAATATTATTATCAAAACGAAAAAGTACTTGACAGTATTGAACAATCGTATAAAGCAATTAACAGCCAAACAGCCTTTGACATTGGTTTTACAAGTAAAGATTTTAAAATAGTATCCCTAGGTATTTTAACTGACAGTTTAAAATATATCTATGAATTTAAAACAGACGAAAACAGGCTATCCGATACACTTAAAAAATATGGGTTACCTGTAAAACCAGTTATAGAACTAATACAGCAAATGCAATCAATACGATGCACATGGATAAGCAGCTATGATTATTATACTGATGAAAAAAAACAGGAGCTAATTTTCATGTCTATAAAACCGGTTGTCTTAAATGCTCCTTTATCTTACAAAAAATATTATATACTCACCTATTTTCAACAACCACAATATTTTGATAAAGATGGAATGTTGCTTGAAAGACGAAAACTTAAAAGGTTAAGAAAAATCAATGGAGAGATATTTAAACGCATCAATGATAAGGTTTGTTATACTGTTTCGGAAACATACAGGTAATACATTTGTTTTTGAAAGCGTATAAGTTACTTTCACCTAATTCTGTTCCCTCTTAAAAAAAGATTTCATTGAAATTTTGAAAAAAGCAATTTAATTGCAAAAAGTATTATCAAAGCGCTCATACAATACCTTATCCATTGCTGATACTTTTCGTTTTTAAATAAATTATCCGAAACAAACCCTGCAAAATAAATAATGCTGCAATTGATTAAAAAGCTAAATACCATTTGCAAACTGCCCAGTAATAAGTTTTGTGCCAGCAAACCACCCCTTTCAGGATGAATGAACTGAGGAATTAATGAAAAATATAAGACCACCGAACCTGGGTTCATCAGGTTATTTATAAATCCTCTTTTATAAAATCTTTTTAGTGATAACTGCTGATTGATTTCATCAACCAACTGCCACCGTACATTTTTTAAATTGCGAATGGCCAGGTAAAAAAGGTAAGCTATTCCACAATATCGCAGCATATCAAATGCATGAGGCATGGCCAACAGTATAGCAGTTAGCCCAAAAACCACAGCAGCTATATGAACTACAAAAGCGCTTACAATACCTGTAGCTGTTGCCCAGCCTGCTTTTCGTCCGTATTCAACTGTGTAAGTAAGGTACAATACCATATTGGGGCCAGGTATAAGGGCAAATACAATTACAAATAGTATATAAGCCAACAATTCGTTAAACGGCATGTTGTTGTTTTAGGCATTTTAAATCATATTGTAGCAAACAAAATTTTCATCTTTTGTAATCGAAATAAATTTCTGTTGCACCATAACCGTATAAGCGGTTATACTGGTTTACAAAAGAGCTCACTTCTTTTTTCAACCTGAGTAATTCGTGTATTTCATCTCTTAATTTTCCCAAACCTACACCATGTATAATAGTTAAGGTTGGCTGGTAATGTGCAATAGCCAGTTCGTAATACTTTTCAAATACTTTTAATTGCATAGTTAGTATTTCAAAATTGCTAAGCTGTTTCCAATCGTTGGTAAGTTTTTCAATATGTAAATCAACAACTGAGCGTGCAGGTTCAAGGTTTTGTTTAATTTTTGCAGCATCATATAACCTGAAGCCTGCATTACCAAGCCTGCTTACATCCACTTTCTCTTCTTCTATTCTATCAGGATATTCATCTAAGAGCAGGTACGAAAAACCGGGTTCATTTTTTAATTGTATCTCTTCAATTTTTTTAAACAGTTGTTTTGCTTTTAATTTTAGTGAAGTTTCAAAATACGGAGCTTTCTTTTTATCCGGTTCTTTTAAAGAAAATTCAATTTCAAACCTTGGGCTGTCGCTCAGGTCTTCAAACTTTATATCATGCAGGTAAAAATCGCTAAGTGGTTCAATAGTGTTCTTTAATTCAAAATCGCTTGCTCCGCCAATCATTAAGTTATAGGTAAAATTATACCCGGTTTCATTTTGGTTTACCAGGTACACTTTTAATTTTTCAACAACATCATCATCAAAAATATCTTTGTTGAATACGGGTATAAAAGTTAACAAAACCCCATTACCTTCTTTAAGTTTTGGTTTTACTTTTTCCTTCTGCACCTGGTCAATAAACACTTTTTGTTTGTCGGATATTCTTTTTTCAGAAAACATTTTAAAATACGGAAAGTCTATCTGGTCGGTATATGCTGGAAACTTTACGCCTTTTACTTCTATCAGCACCATTTTTTCATTCATAATTTCCAAAACGGTTCCTTCTTCTTCGGTAAGTAATACAATAATTTTATCGCCTGGTTGGTATTTCATCTTTCTGTTAATTAAAAACGGCACAAAGTTAATCCTCTTGTGCCGTTTAATAAATTCAGTTTACTTACCTAAGTTTATTTTGATTTTGGTGCTAATTTACTGTTCTTATAACTGTACAGGAAATAAACCAGCAAACCCAGTATAAGCCATGCCAGGAAACGGATCCACACCAGGTATGTTTCCTGTGCCATTAAATAAAAACAACTGATTAACCCCAGAACAGGTATTAAAGAGAAATTACGTTTAAAAGTGTACACAGCCACAATTATTACTACCAGCCAAAACAACAGCATTGGCAAACCATCTAAGGTAAACACATTTATAAAATGCTCTGATGAATATATAATTACAAGCACAAGCCCTATCATTACCATAGCAGGCACAATGTATTTTCCATTAATATATGGCACTTTGAATTTAGATTGAGGCTTGTCTTTCATGTTCTGCAAAACCAATATGCCGCCGCATACCAACACAAATGCGAACAATGTACCAATACTTGTAAGAGACAAGACGGTACTTAAATTTAAAAACAAAGCAGGTAT
>DAOLYC010000302.1:0-3529 GCA_035425605.1 Ferruginibacter sp. | reverse complement strand
TATCAGCAATTCGCTGGCCAAGGGTTAATTCAATGCGATGTTTTTCAAGCCAGGTTCTTGCAACTTTTATTTTTGTAGTTATATTTTTTGTTGACATATTTTAGTTTTAACCGTAAATAAAAAACCTTTTTAATAACTACATAAATGTAATTAATAAAAAGGCTTATAATTAAATGTAAAAAGATTTAAGCTCTACCCATGTTTCTTAAATGCACAGCATGAGATACGATGGCATGGCGCATCCGTCTGTATTCGATGTACTTTATTCCATATTCATTACAGGTTTGCTTTATGATTTTGCTGATAGCTGGATAATGAATGTGTGATATTTTTGGAAAGAGATGATGCTCTATTTGGAAATTTAGGCCACCTACCAGCCAGGATATTAATTTGTTTTTGGTTGCAAAGTTTGCTGTAGTTTCTATCTGGTGTATAGCCCATTCATTTTCTATTCGGTTTATATCGGCATCAGGTACCGGAAAGGCTGTTTCTTCAACAGTATGTGCCAGTTGAAAAACAATGCTTAATACAAAACCTGCAAACATGGCTATGATTAAAAAGCCTACCAGCCATTTTACAAAACCTAATAGCATGATGGGTAATACAATCATCATAAAATAATAACCGGCTTTGGCTATCCAAAATGCTATATGCTCAAAAGCGCTCATTTTCTTAATAGGTACAATGCCAACTTTTTTGCTGAAATACTTACGATAATCAGATTCAAACACCCAAACTAAAAGTAACAGGGTGTATAAGAACCAAACGTAGATGTGTTGAAAGCGATGTATGAAATATTTTTTTTGCGAACTGCACATACGTAGCATAGGTTTAATTTCAATGTCATCATCTACACCATCAATATTGGTATATGTATGATGAATAATATTGTGCTTGTTGTTCCACATGATGCCGCTGGCACCCAGTGCATTTACAGAAAAGGCTGCAATTTTATTCCAGAATTTGCTATTGCTAAAACTGCCGTGGCCACCATCGTGCATTACATTAAAACCGATGGACGCTGTTAATCCTCCCATTACAAAACATTCCAGTATGGCTACCCAGTTGGTTGGTGTAAAAAATAGAACATGAATGTACAGTGCTATATAAATCGTCCACAATAAAACAGCTTTAAAATAAAGACTGAAATTACCATGAACCGGTTTTTTGGCTTCGGTAAAATAATTGTTCACCCTTTTTTTAAGCTCCTGGTGAAAGGTGGAGCCTTTAACATTTAAGAATTTGGGAGTAACCATAGTTTATCTTTTTATTTTCTGCAATAACAATTATTATGTATTATGTTTAATAAAGGCGTCAAAATTTTTAAGTCCCGGAGTTTTTTCAGTAATAAAACCTTCGGCATATTTTACTCCAATCATTTTTCCAAACCATTTATGCCTGTATATAACACTGTCTAAAAAATCGGGTGTTGATATATATGTTTGCGGTTCATTGGTTTGCTGTTGCGAATGAAACTGTGTTTTGTATGCTTTTATTGCCTCTATCTTTTGCTCAAATACATCTGATATATCAATTACAAAATCCGGTTTCAGCATTCTGTCTTGAATATATTTAAAAACATATTTAGGCCGCCAAGCCTGTTGTATCTTATTTTCAAAAACTGTTTCAATTTTTTGTAAACCCGATAAAAATGCTGCATCCGAAACCAGTTGCGACGAACGGGCATGGTCGGGATGCCTGTCCTCGGGTGCATTGCACAATATTATTTCGGGCTTGTATTGCCTTATAACACTTATTATTCTGCGTTGATGAGCTTCATCATTTTTAAAAAAGCCATCTGCCATCTGTAAATTCTCTCTTACATCCACACCTAATACGGCGGCTGCATCCGTAGCTTCTTTTTTCCTGGTTTCTGCTGTACCTCTTGTTCCCAGTTCTCCGGCTGTTAAATCAATTATACAGGTATTTTTTCCATTCTTTTTTTCAACAAGTAAAACACCAGCACAACTTAATTCTACATCATCGGGATGCACCCCAAAAGCCATTACATCTATCTTCATACTTATTGAAAAATTATGGGCGCAAGTTAACTTATTTTAACTTATAAGTGTGTAGTGATAATATGACTTAAATCATTAATTACGTACTTATTCACATCTAAATTGTTAAAGTGAATAAAAAGAAAAATTAAGTGTTGTACTTTTTTTTACCTACAGAATGGGTTAGTTAACTGTAGTTGAAGCGTATATACGATTGGTTATATACCTGTATCCATAAGTTTGGCAAACTTCTTTCAAAATCATCTCCATTTCACGTTCATCGCCAAAGGCATCATAAGGTTGTTTTAAATTGCTGCTGAAGAAGAATGCTATAGTTTGATAAAATCTTGCAGTAAATCCTCCTTTATATTCTTTTATTATTTCATAACAGTTATTACCTGTTTCCCGGTTTATAAGTTTCATCAATACTTTTCCCTGGTAGATAGATAAATTGGTGAGTGGTTCTGTAAATTCCTTTTTCAAATCTTTTTCCCTGCTTTTAATGATTTCTTTTCGTTCGGCTTTACCAGTCACACCAACAAGTCTTGCATTAATTTCGTTCATCACCTGGCCCGATCGTACCGCATAAGGGTAAGTTACAATTATGGCATTGCGAAGCCTCGTCCATTTTGCCCTTTCATCCATATTGCCATCTGCAATACGGGCATACATTTCTAAAGGAAATAAAGTTTTTGCTTCAATCGTATCTCCATTATAAACTACGGCATAAGTTGTTAGTGTATCATTAATGCCTTTTTGTTGCGCACAAACAGAATTATTTATGAGGAGTATAACCAGGAATATGCTTATACTTAAAAACCATATATGCCTTTGCCTTTGCATTATGTAAATTTACAGGTACAGACTAATATTTAATTCAGATTGATGCTTAAGGTAACCTTAATTTTTTTAGTTTATTGTACCGGAACATTAGTTTTTGGGTGTACCTACAAGAAAAATGAGCTTTCTGTTGAACAAGTTATGCATTACCAGGATTCTGTTTCGGAAGCCAGGATTGATTCGGCATATAAACAAATTAAATCCCGGTGCGATACATTGATGTTGTACCAGGTACCGTTAATGGTAGATTCTTTATTAAAAAACCCCCATTGGGTAAGCCGATTTTCTGATAAGTCATTTGTATATACAGATGCTGATAAAAAAGTAGAAAAGGTAGTAAGGCAATTACTGGCCGACTGCGATTCTAATTTGCTAAAAGAAACATATAGATTAGTCCAGAACCGGCTAAAATTAAAGCCAGTGAGGCATAAAAAGTAGATAGCTTAGCTCTTTTTACAGCGCTCATAATAATGCCAATTGCCATAATTACCAGCCCCATCCACACTAGGTTTATATAAGGAAAAACATATGCTTTAAGGGTTATGTATTCTATCAGCTTGTCTGATTCCTTAATTCCCAGTTTTATTTTTTTTGTATCTGTTACACCTGCAAATTTTAGAAACAGGTTTTGAGCATAAACGGTATCATCAATCTGGTTTACGCCAAACTCGTCAATTTGAATGGCTGGC
>DAOLYC010000301.1:0-3584 GCA_035425605.1 Ferruginibacter sp. | reverse complement strand
GTACAACCTTGCATTGAGTGCAGGTTCTTTGCAGGAATCGAAAATTGTAAGAGCACAATATAAAAACGTGTTGCAACAGGCATTGCCGGGCCAGGATACTAATGACAACAATTATATCTTCCTTCGATTTGTGATGGATTATTTACCTCAAGGCTTGATAGGGCTTATCATTGCTATAATATTTTTAGCATCCTGGGGAAGCATAGCAGCGGCCTTAAATTCACTAGCTGCAGTTACGGTTGTAGATTTTCATAAAAAGTTTTTTGTAAAGGATGAAACTGAAACCAAAGATTATCATGTTTCGCAATGGTACACATTTGGCTGGGGAGTGTTCTGTATTATCATTGCCATGTTTGCACAAAACATAGGCAACAGTTTAATTGAAGCGGTGAATATACTGGGTTCATTATTTTATGGAGTGATACTGGGAATTTTTTTGGTAGCAATGGGTTTGAAATTTATAAAAGGCCATGCGGTGTTTTATGCAGCCATTGTATCTGAAATATTTGTGATAGTAATTTACCAGCAGGCAATCGTTTCTTTTCTTTGGCTGAATGCCATTGGTGCCATATTGGTAATATTGTTTGCATCAGCTTTTCAGCTTGTAAGTAAACAAAAGGCATAATCAAAATTGAATTTGATTATAGTTTTTATTAAACAATCAATTTTTACAGGATTAACTACTAAAGCTATAACTAGCTGAAACAAAAAAGGCAATGATAATCAAATAAAAAAGTAAACCAATAACTTGTAAAGCAATTCCAATGATAGCACAAATACGGCCAGCCTTAATATTGTTATAAGAACCAGCAGCATATAATTCAGGATTTGCTTTATAAGCAGCCACATCCTTATTTGAAATTACCAATGCTATGATACCGCAAATAAAACAAACAACAATTGATAAAATACCTAAAACCAGTGTAGCAGTGGCATTTGGAAGTTGTGTAGCATTTTGATTGTTATTGCTAAGATAATCTCTGTTTGGCTCTGTCATGTTATTTATATTTTGGCAGTTAAGAGTTTGATGATATAACTTACCAGGATAATTCCTGTGCAAACAAAATAAGTATATTTTAAGATTAAAGTACCGAACTTTATTTTTAGTATTACATGCATGAATAGAAATGCAAAAAGCAATAGGATAGGAATTAAGGCAGGGTACATAAAAAAACTGGATGTAATATCTCCCTTCATCAATAATATAAAGCTTCTTTGCATACCACAGCCAGGGCAGTCAAAATGCGTTAATGATTTAAAAAGGCAAGGAATCTGATGTGCCTCCAACCAGTTTATGATATTTACAAAGAATAATAACATGTAAATTTAATAACTGCAAGCTGGCAAAATTAAAAATTCTTTTATTTAGTTTTTTTAATAAGCTCTTGCAAATAAAACCCTTTGCACACTTGGTTTACCACTTAATATGCAAACACCTGTTTCTTGTTTATTATTAAGAGGAATGCATCTTATGGTAGCCTTTGTTTTTTCTTTTATCTGATCTTCGGTTTCGGGTGTGCCATCCCAATGTGCAGCAATAAAACCTCCTTTTTCATCCAGCAGTTTTACAAATTCATCCCAGTTGTTCGCATTGGTAGTTTTTTCTGTACGGAACGATAGCGCTTTATTAAACATTTTTTGTTGAATATCGGCTAATAGATTTTCAATATGATTAGCAAGCCCTTCCATAGAAATACTATCTTTTTCTTTGGTATCACGGCGTGCCACTTCTACTACTTTATTTTCTATATCACGCAGGCCCATAGCAAGTCTTACGGGTACACCCTGTAATTCATATTGTGCAAATTTCCAGCCTGGCCGGCTGTTATCATTGTTATCATATTTTACCCGAATTCCCAACGCTTTTAAAGAAGCAGCCATTTCATTAGCCTTAGCATCAATGGTTGCTTTACTATCTTCGCCTTTGTAAATAGGAACAATTACCACTTGTATGGGTGCAATCTTTGGTGGCAAAACTAATCCCTGGTCATCACTATGCGCCATAATCAATGCGCCTATCAGCCTTGTTGATACACCCCAGGAAGTAGCCCAAACATATTCCTGCTTATTATCTTTATTTAAAAATTGCACTTCAAATGCTTTTGCAAAATTTTGCCCCAAAAAATGAGAAGTACCGGCTTGCAACGCTTTTCCATCCTGCATCAATGCTTCTATGCAATAGGTATCTTCGGCGCCGGCAAAACGTTCATTAGCAGTTTTTACTCCTTTTATAACCGGCACTGCCATAAATGTTTCCACAAAATTGGCATATACATCTAACATGCGTAAAGTTTCTTCTACTGCTTCTTCTTTGGATGCATGTGCGGTATGCCCTTCCTGCCACAGAAATTCGGCAGTTCGTAAAAATAAACGAGTACGCATTTCCCATCGTACCACATTGGCCCATTGGTTTATCAGCAATGGAAGATCACGGTAAGATTGTATCCAATCTTTATAAGTGTTCCAGATAATTGTTTCGGATGTAGGCCTTACAATTAGTTCTTCTTCTAATTTAGCTTCGGGGTCAACTACTATACCTTTTCCATCCGGGTCGTTCATCAACCTATAATGAGTTACCACTGCACATTCTTTGGCAAAGCCTTCAACATGAGCTGCTTCCTTACTTAAAAAACTTTTAGGAATGAATAAAGGGAAATAAGCATTTACATGTCCTGTTTCTTTAAACATTTTATCTAACTGGTCTCTCATGTTTTCCCATAGGGCAAATCCATAAGGCTTAATAACCATACAGCCACGTACAGCCGAATAATCGGCCAGGCCGCCTTTAAGTACCAGATCATTGTACCATTGCGAATAATCTTCGGCCCTTGATGTTAATTCTTTACTCATTTATATTTTTTATGATTTAGCGAAAACGCCAAACCATTTATCTTTTAGCACTGCATTAACAACGAACAGGTTAACTTTATTGTCTGTTGAAATAAGCATGTGCAGTTACACAATTCATTACAAAACTGCACAAAAATAGTAACTTCAACTTTAAATGCTATAAACAATTCGCTATGCTATCAAAAATTCTACTCCTTGTTATAACTGTAGCTACTTTTAGCAGTTGCAGCACTGCCTATAAAACCGGTCAAACCCCCGATGATGTTTATTATTCACCGGCCAGGGTAAGTGAACAAAATTACAATGATGATGAAAGGAACCAGGTACGCTACCAGCCGGTTACCGATTATGAAATAGCTATGAGTATTCGTGACAGACGCTGGCGTGATTTTAGTGATGATTATAATTATGATTATAGTCCTTACAATTACATTACCTGCAACACTTATAATTATGGTTATTATTACAATCCTTATTATTATCCCTGGGCTATTTATACAGGAAAGATTACATATAGTGCACCGGTTAATACAACACCCCGTATGGTAAACTTAAATGCTTACAATGGTTACAATACAAAAGTTGCAGCCGGAAAAACCAATGGCACATTAACCTGGGCAAACCCATCAACCCAATATAATAACAGCAACCGCAGCAGTGCAAAGCGTGAAGGCCGAACAATTATTTTTCCCCGCAATAATTCATCTTCAAATAATAATTCAAGAACATATACG
>DAOLYC010000300.1:0-3585 GCA_035425605.1 Ferruginibacter sp. | reverse complement strand
TATTGTCAATCAATAATATAAAGTCCTCCGGTTTTTACCGGGGGACTTTTTTTATATAGTTTTTATGTAATTATTACAATGTCATTCACAGATACTCAAATATTTTTTATTCCTGTTCTATTAATTTGTAATACACTATTTTTTAAAATATTTGCTTACTTACGTTAACTAATTTTAGACATACCAATAGTTATGAAGCACTCAATTTGTAATATCTTCATTTAATAAACCAATTATGAAACCTGAAGCATTTTATAATCGTAGGATAATTGAATTAAAGGCCAAACTCAACAAGCTAAATAAAAGAAAGTCTTTACTTGCATGGCTACGACTTGCAACAATTATAGCAATTTTTTTAAGCTGGTATTTTTTAAATTCACAAGGGTTAATTTATGTTGTTATATCAGTATTGCTGCTGGCTGTGATATTTACCAGGTTTATTTATATTGATATAAATAACAAATCACTTATTGAAAACACAACGGCCTTAGTATCCATTAATGAAGCCGAATTAAAAGCCCTGGCTCACGACTATTATCATTTTCCAGATGGAAACGAATTTGTTCCCAAAGAACATTCTTATGCTAACGATTTGGACATTTTTGGGCATGCTTCTCTTTATCAATTGATAAATCGTACTAATTCAGAAATGGGTAATACTACTTTAGCTGACTGGTTAACAAACCCTGCAAACAGAGAAATTGTTTTACTGCGACAAGAGTCAATTAAAGAGTTGAAAGAAATGAATGACTGGCGCCAAAACTTACAAGCATTGGGTACTACAAAAAAAATTCAGCTGGCTACTAAAACCCGTTTACAGGAATGGTTTAACGAAAAAGATATTTTTATTAATAACAAAGCATTGTTAATACTACAGTATGTATTACCTATGTTTATTATAACTGTTATCATTTTAAATATAACAGACGTACTTAGTAATTATACAAGAAATTACTGTTTATTTTTTACAGCATTAGTTGCATTTTATATTTATAAAAAAGTTACGTTAATTCACCAACAAGTTTCAAAAATAACCGATGAACTGGAAGTGCTATCTGGCAGCATACAATTAGTAGAAGAAACAAATTTTAAATCAGAAAACCTAAATCAACTTCAACAACATTTTAAACTTCAAAATGATAAAGCATCAATTAGACTAAATCATTTAAAAAAAATCCTTGAGCGACTCGATCTTAGGTATAACCCGGTAGTTTTTATTCCTCTGGCTATTTTATTGCAGTGGGATCTGCAACAAGCGATAGCATTAGAGAAGTGGAAACAACAAAATAAAACAAATGTATTAAACTGGTTTACTGCATTGGGAGAATTTGAAGCTTTGAATAGCCTGGCCATTCTGTCTTTCAATCATCCTGAGTGGTGTTTTCCTGAAATTAAAAAAGAACATTTTTATATTGAAGGAAAAGAAATTGGGCATCCGTTAATTCAAACAAATAAATGTGTAAAAAATCCTGTTCACATAAATAAAACCGGCGAACTGATGCTGGTAACTGGTAGTAATATGGCCGGCAAAAGCACTTATTTACGAAGTATAGGAATTAATACTGTACTTGCTATGGCAGGTGCTCCTGTTTTTGCAAAATCTTTCAGTTTATCAACTGTACAAGTTATCAGTAGTATGCGTATTTCCGATAACCTTGAAGAAAGTATTTCTACATTTTATGCCGAATTAAAAAAATTAAAAACAGTAATAGAAAAAGTAAATAACAATGAAAAGGTATTCATATTATTGGATGAGATACTGAGGGGAACAAATTCTTTTGACCGGCATACCGGTTCTGCGGCATTGATAAAACAACTGATAAAACATAATGCTGTAGGCATTATTGCCACACACGATATAGAACTTACCGCACTTAAAGATAAATTTCCGGTAAACATTTTAAATCATCATTTTGATGTACAGGTAAGTAATGATGAATTGTATTTTGACTACAAGTTAAAAACTGGTATCTGTACCAGCTTAAATGCATCAATCTTAATGAAGAAGATTGGTATTGAACTTTGAGTGATTAATCAATAGCTGGCACGCTTATTTTCCTCTTCCCCATCCAAACCAATCATTACCATTTGCATAAAGCATAAGTGCCAGTAAAATAATCATACCTGCAATTTGAGCATACTCCAAAAATTTTTCACTTGGTTTACGGCCTGTAACCATCTCGCCTAATGTAAATAACACATGCCCACCATCCAAAGCCGGTATTGGCAACAAGTTCATAAATGCAAGAATAATTGAAAAGAATGCAGTTATGTTCCAGAAATGTTCCCAGTCCCAACCATCGCCGGAAAAAACTGAACCCATTGCTTTAAAACCACCAACTCCTTTATATGCGCCGGTAGAAGGGTTTAATATTTTTTTAAACTGATCGATATACCATCCTAATTTTTCGCCAGCCAACATTACGCCTGCAGGAAGTGCTTCAAAAAAACCATATTTTTTTACATCATATTTTAAAACACCTGCCGTATCTAATGATGCTGGTTTGCCGATAATTTTCATACCCACTGGCAAGCTGCCAACGCTATCTATTGTCCATTTGCTTGTAAGTTCCTGCTGCCCCCTAATAAACGTAATTGTAACTGTATTGTTTTTATTTTTTTCTAACTCACGGGCTACATCAGCAACATAAGGAGTAAGTACGCTATCTACTTTTATTATCTTATCCCATCTTTGCATTCCCAGTTCCGACGCTTCAGATGATTTTTCAGCACCACCAAACCATAAAGGAAACCGGATTCCAAGTAATGGAGCATCACTCCTTTTCTTCTCTACAAGTTTTCCAATCAAACTTTTTGGTAATTGAATGCTTTCATTTTTTCCGTCTCTTTCAACAGTTACGCTATCGCTCACTATTAAATTGGGTATAACACTGTAAAAGTTTTCAACAGTATCACCATTCACAGAAATAATTTTATCGCCATCTTTAAAGCCAAAACTTTTCATGAGGCTATCTTCCACAGCAATACCATATTTAAGTGAGTTGTTGTATATTTTTTTTTCGCCCCAAACCATCAATATGCCTGCATAAATAATAAATGCCAGTATTATATTTACAGTAACGCCACCCAACATGATGATTAGTCGTTGCCAGGCTGGTTTGCTTCTAAACTCCCAGGGTTGTGGAGGTAATTTTAAAGATTCCTTGTCCATGGTTTCATCAACCATGCCAGCAATTTTTACATAGCCGCCTAAAGGCAGCCAGCCAATTCCATATACGGTTTCACCAATTTTCTTTTTTACAATTGAAAACCATGGATCAAAAAAAAGATAAAATTTTTCTACCCGGCATTTAAACCATTTGGCAGTAATATAATGACCAAACTCATGCAGTATAACAAGGATAGATAATGATAATAGTAACTGAGCCACTTTAAGTCCTACACTGCTCCAGTTTATAACTAATAATTCCATTTAAGGTTTTGTGTTTAATATTTAATAATGCTGATAAAATTACAAGAGTGGTTATTGCCTGTTTTTTCTATAAAGAAATTATAACTAAGCGCTAATGATATTTAATTATTTTAAAAAATACTTTTATAGGTTTATCAGCGAAGCGGCAAAAT
>DAOLYC010000299.1:0-3623 GCA_035425605.1 Ferruginibacter sp. | reverse complement strand
ACTTTACCGCCACCTTTTAAAGTTTTAGTTACAGCAGCTACAAAAGAATCTAAAGCGGCATTTGCTTGTGTTTTTGTAATACCTGCATCATCTGCAATTTTTGAAATCAATTCAGCTTTGTTCATGATAATTTTTTTTGAATTTTTTAACTGCAACAAATATAGAAGGTTTTTGATTGCAACAAAATTATTTTTAAAAAATATTTTTTTGCAACTATAGCCTGAAAACCACAGGTAACAAGGGATTTAGCAGATTTGTGCTATTTTTTATATAAACATTATGCAATTAAAATTTAAGGAAATCCTTTGCTGTATTGAATTACAGCCATGCTGGTAATGAAACCCTTTGTTCATGCGGTTTTTATGGTATTATGAAATACCAGAAATAAAAAAATAAATACAAAATTGTTTTGCACAATTAGTTAACAACCTGCATCACCGACCGGAAAGCAATGAATTTATCGCCCCATTTATCAAATCCTTTTTGCCGCATCAGCGCAGCATGGTTTTCAATATAATTATTATAAAGGCTTTTGCTTTCAGCATGGTATTGCACAGCATACGTTGGGCCTTCGGTATCATCAACTTCCATCAAGCGTAAAATAACAGCATGGGTAAAACAACCGGTATTGATTACATCGGGAATATGTTCTTCTTTCAACCATTTCAACCAATCGGCATTTATAGATTGCAGAACTTTAATAGTAACATTATAAACAATCATGCTAATTTAGTAATGAAGTTTTATAAAATAATTTTATTTTAAAACGATACAGTTGTTGTAATAGCATCATTTTTCTTTTATCTCCACATATATCGGACAATGATCGCTATGTTTTATTTCGGAAAAAATATCAGCATCTTTTAATTGTTTTTTTAATGGCTCGGTTACGGTAATATAATCAATACGCCAGCCTTTGTTATTCAACCTAACCGAAGGGAAACGCTGGCTCCACCAACTGTAGCGGTGAGGCTCAGTATGAAATTCACGAAAAGTATCAATCCATCCACTTTTTAAAAACCTGGTCATCCATTCTCTTTCTTCAGGTAAAAAGCCACTGCTTTTTTTGTTGCCTTTGGGGTCGTGTATATCTATTTCGTTATGTGCAATATTATAATCGCCAACCAGGATGATCTTAGGGTGTTTATTTTTTAATTTATTTAGATAATTGTAAAACTCATCCAGCCATTGATATTTAAACTCCTGTCTTATATCGCCACTGGTACCTGATGGAAAATAAGCATTGATAAGCCGGATATCTCCAAAATCGGCTTGTATCACTCTTCCTTCATCATCACTTAATCCATAGCGATTGCCCATTACAATAGCACTTGGTTTTAATTTTGAAAAAATGGCAACGCCGCTATAGCCTTTTTTTTGTGCGCTGAACCAATAATGATAATAACCTAAGTCTTCAAATTGTTTCACATCTACATCGCCCTGGGTAGCTTTTGTTTCCTGCAAGCATATAATATCTGCCGGATAGGTTTTAAGCCAATCTATAAAACCTTTTTTGATAGCAGCACGTATGCCGTTTACATTGTAAGAGATTATACGCATGTGAAAATTAGTTTACAACAAACTTACGAAACAATAAATTTGTTTTACTCCAGTATGGGTCTTAGCCATCTTCTTGCTTCATCTATGTTCATTCCTTTTCTTTTGGAATAATCTTCTAACTGGTCTTTTTCAATTTTACCCACACCAAAATATTTGCTATTGGGGTTTGCAAAATACCATCCACAAACAGATGCGGCAGGGTACATGGCAAGTGATTCTGTAAGCTGAATACCAGTTGCTGCTTCGCCTCCCAGCATTTCAAATAATTTATATTTTTCGGTATGATCGGGGCAGGCAGGATAACCCGGTGCCGGACGAATACCCTGGTATTCTTCTTTAATTAATTGTTCATTATTTAGCTGTTCATCAGAAACATACCCCCAATAATGGGTTCTTGTTTTTTTATGAAGCAGTTCTGCAAAGCCTTCTGCCAGCCTATCTGCAAGGGCTTGTAAAATTATTTTATTATAATCATCAAAATTTGCTTCAAAATTTTTGATGTGTTTTTCAATCCCCTGGATGGTAACACTAAAAGCGCCTATATGATCGGGTTGGTTTGGAGCAATAAAATCGGCTAATGATAAATTTGGTTGCCCTGCAGCTTTCTTTACCTGTTGCCTTAAAAATTCAAGCGTTATGTTTTTATTTTTTATAGCAATACTGTCTGCAGCATTCTTTTCTGTTTCCCAAAAGCCAACAACTCCTTTTGCGGTAAGCCATTTTTCATCTACAATTTGTTGTAGTAATTTTTTTGCATCATTATATAATTTGGTTGCTTCCACGCCAATTAAGCTATCGCTAAGGATGGCCGGAAATTTTCCATGCATTTCCCAGGCAATGAAGAATGGTTGCCAGTCAATAAATTCTACAATTTCATTTAATGGAAAATCTTCTAAAATTTTTGTTCCAATAAATAAAGGGGTAATGGTTTTGTAATTTAACCAGTCTATTGAAGCGCCGTTTTGTTGAGCAACTTCAAATTTTAAAAATTGTTTTGTTGTTTTTTTATTGCTAAAATCAATTGCTAATTTTTCATATTCTGCCTTTGTATTTTGCAGAAAAGCAGTTTTTTGCTCGGGGTTTAAAAGGCTGCCGGCAACAGTTACGCTGCGGCTTGCATCCAATACATGCACCACGCCATCATCATATTGAGGAGCAATTTTTACTGCGGTATGCATCCGGGAAGTAGTGGCGCCGCCTATTAGTAGCGGTAGCTTTATATCTCGCCTTTGCATTTCATGTGCTACATGTACCATTTCGTCCAGCGATGGAGTAATTAAACCGCTAAGGCCTATGATGTCAACTTTTTCTTTAATAGCGGTTTCTAAAATTTTTTCAGCAGGCACCATCACGCCCAAGTCGATGATTTGGTAACCATTGCATCCTAAAACAACACCCACAATGTTTTTACCAATATCATGTACATCGCCTTTTACTGTTGCAAGTAAAATTTTAGCTGCACCTGTGGGGTCATCTCCTGTTGTTCCTGCAGCAATTTGTGCTTTCTTCTTTGCTTCTTTTTCCTGTTCAATAAATGGTGTAAGTACAGCAACTGCTTTTTTCATTACTCTTGCACTTTTTACAACTTGTGGTAAAAACATTTTGCCGGTTCCAAAAAGATTGCCTACTATGTTCATCCCGTCCATCAACGGGCCTTCAATTACATCAAGTGGTTTTGGATATTGTAATCTTGCTTCTTCGGTATCTGCATCAATATAATCGGTAATGCCATTTACTAAAGAGTGCGATAAACGACTTTCAACAGATTCTTTTCTCCAGCTTTCATCTTTAATAATTTCTTTTCCCTTTGCTTTAACCTTTTCGGCAAAGAGTATCATTTTTTCAGTGGTTTCGTTATTATCATTATTCCTGTTAAGAATAACGTCTTCGCAAAGTTGTTTTAATTCCGGCTCAATTTCATCGTACACGGCTAACTGTCCTGCATTTACAATGCCCATATCCATACCGGCATTAATGGCATGAAAAAGAAAAACGCTGTGAAAAGCCTCCCGTACATGTTCGTTGCCCCGAAATGAAAATGAAACATTACTTACACCACCACT
>DAOLYC010000298.1:0-3634 GCA_035425605.1 Ferruginibacter sp. | reverse complement strand
ACCGCATAATCACAGTTTACGCCACGGATGGCTTCAATCTCACTTTTGGTTATAGGTTGTTTATAAGCGATGATGGCTAATGTTTCGAGGGCTGCTGTGGATAGGCGTTTTAAAAATTTATCGCCATTAAGCTGTGCCACTGTTTTGTGATATTCTTTTTTAGTAAGAAACTGCCAGCCTCCACCAATTTGTTTTAATTCAAAAGCATAAAACTCTGCGTTGTATTTTTCTTTAATGCCATCAATGGCGGCATCAACTTGTTCCTGCGTGGCACGATCTTCAATAAAAGCAAGAGCGTTGTTTATCAGTTCAAGAATATCTTCATTGCTCAACGGTTTTTCGCTGGCAAAAATTAAGGCCTCAATATGTGGAATGATTTCTGAAAGTTCCATGTTGTTTATTTGCTAATTAGCTGATGTGCTAATGCTTTTAATGCAAAACTTATTTACTGTAATACGAACTGCTGCACTCAAAAATTTTCAATTTATCAGTTTAGCTAATCAGTACATCGGTTTTTATCCCTGCAATGCAGCTGCACCACTCACAATCTCTGTTAACTCTGTAGTAATGGCCGCTTGTCGTGCACGGTTGTAGCTTATCTTTAATGATTTTAATAATTCGTTGGCGTTATCGCTGGCTTTATCCATGGCTGTCATTCGGGCTCCATGCTCACTGGCATTGGCATCTAATGTAGCTTTAAATAATTGTGTATTTAAAATTTTAGGCATTAACTCGGCAATTAAAACATCTTTGCCCGGCTCAAAAATAAAATCAGCATTTTTTTGCCCTTCAATCTTATCAACTTTTGCAACAGGTAAAAACTGTTCTGCAATAAAACGCTGGGTGGCAGCATTTTTAAACTCACTGTAAATGAGTTCTACGGCGTCAATTTCTTTATTAGCAAAAGCGTCCATTACATGTTTAGCTGCAGCTTGTACTTTTTCAAAACTTAAGCCGCTAAAAATATCCCAATATTTATTAACAACTTTAAAACCACTTTTGGTAAAATTTTCGTAACCCTTTTTACCAATGGGTAATATTTGTACTTTTCCTTTTGCAAATTGTTGTGCATATTTTTCGTTGATAACTTGCTTGGCAAGTTTAATGAGGTTGCTGTTATAGCCGCCGCATAAACCCCTGTCGCTGGTAACCACAATAATCATCACATTTTCTACAGGTCGTTGTGTGGCTAATGCCATATTTACATCACCATCGCTATTGCTTACAATATTACTAAGCATTTCCTGTAGCTTTTGTGCATAAGGTCGCATTTGAGTAATGGCATCCTGGGCACGGCGCAGTTTTGCCGCACTTACCATTTTCATGGCTTTAGTTATTTGTTGTGTACTCTGAACGCTGGTTATACGGTTTCGAACCTCTTTTAATGCACCACTCATAATTTTATGCTGTTTAAATTAACAGTAACTGTCGCAGGACAGCTTTTAGGCTGGCAAAGGTATAAGAAAATCGGTAATTTGCAATAGCTAAAAATAACGGTTTTAATGCTTTTTCTTCACATTAAAATGCCGGCCTTGGAGTTCTCATTCTTCTAAAATTCATGCCCGAACCCGGCGTTGTAGATTTACCTGCAAACCTTTGTATCCTATAGGTAAATGTGGCTATAAAATACCTGGTTAGCCTGTTAGTTCTGCTGTCAATAATCTGGTTGGCAGTTACTGTACGGCTAATATTGCTGTTTTGTTTAAACAGGTCAAATGCTTCTATTTTTAGAATACCATTTTTCTTCTTAAATAATTGCTGTTCTATAGAGCAATTCATAATTACCTGGTTTTTGCTAACATTACTGGCCAAACCCGTATTAATTGTATAATCAATATCGTATTTTAAAACTAGAGATTTAGTGATATTTAAATTCATATTGCTGCTAAATGTCCAGGCATTGCTTGAAGAGTTTTGAAGTGTTGTTAATGCAGTGCCGGTTTTATTTTTATAATGTACATCGTTTAAACTGTATGTTACACCGGCAGCCAATTCAAGTATTTCTTTATAGTTATATTCAAAATTAAAGCCCTGGCTAAGCACCCAGTTTTGACCAATATTTCTAATACTATCAATCAGGTTAATGTTATGATTGTAATTAGCAGTACCTCTTAATGAAATTACATATTTCCTGTTTTTATATGGTTTTGAATACACATAAAAACCAAGTAAGTTGTAATAGCCATTTACATTTTCGGGAATACTTAACTGGCGGCCGGCGCCCTGGTTTATATTGTTATAAACAATTTGATTTTTTATTGTACTGAATGAAACATTGGTAAATAAAACTTTGCCACTAATAAAATTAAAATTGTTGAAAGATAAATTCATGTTGTGATTCATAGATGGTTTTAAATTAGGATTACCCAATGTAATATTTTGCTGGTTGCTTTGATCGGGCACCGGTTGTAATTGGCTAAAGCTGGGCTGTGTGGCATTTCCATTGTAACTGAAATTAAGCGTTTTGGTACGGTTGAACTTATAAGCAAAACGTGCAATAGGAAATATATTTGCCCGCCTGATGGTTGTATAAGCGCTGTCTTTGGTAATGGAGTTTCCCTGTAGATTTACAGGTTGTATACTTATACCAATGGTGTAATTATATTTCTTTTTTGTTGTGCGTAGCGATAGGCCTATACGATTGTTGTAAAAATCATTTTCGTAATCGTTGCTTAAAATGCTATTAAGTGTTTTTGCCTGTGAGGCCGAATCTACATTATAGGTTTGCCGGTTATTACGGCTGTAATTTAAGTTATGCGAATAAGTAAGGTCAATACTTTGATATTTATTCAGCGGTTCGGAGTAAGTGAATCTTATACCGTATTGATGATTGTTGTTTTCCTGGTCTATGTATTGAAATATATTGCGTGGCCCGGCAAATGGTGGTATATACTGGTAACTTAGATTGGTTACATCCTGGTCGGAATTATTATTACTTGTTCCTAAACTTATACTTGCCGAAAAATTACGGCCACGTTTTCTAAATTTATGATTATATAAAAGTGTTATTGCCAGGTTTGGCGCTGTTGAGTTGTTTACATTTCTGTTACTACCATCGGTTGTTTTAGTGCTATCGAATTTTTTATAATCAAAAGCATTGTAGTTATTGGCATTGCTGCCACTATAATTTATGCTGGGGCTTATTTTCAGGTAATTAAAAGAATCTACCTGGTATTCTATATTAAAAGTAAAACGATGTGAGTTGCCTGTGGTAATATTATTTATATCCTGGTTATTGATAAAACTGGAGGTATCAAAAAAGTTTTGTGATGAAGAAGTTTGCAACTGGCTTGTGTTTTTGTGATTATACGAATAACTGCCATATACACTAATTCTTTTACTCCATTGGTCACGGTAATTAAAGCCATAAGAATTAGTAGTTGAAATACCATTGTTATTACCGCCATTAAAAGCGCTGGCACCAAAACTATTCATTGCACCCATACCACCCATATTGCTCATTACTGTCATACCCGATCTCATAATACTTGTAGCGCCACGGTTACCGCCACCACTAAAATTAAAAAGCGAAGTGTTTGTATTATTACTGTTACCCAAAACCGATATCTGCATATCATTATTAAAATAATTTCCATTAAAAGAAGCCTGGTATCTATCTTGTGTTCCATATCCG
>DAOLYC010000297.1:0-3641 GCA_035425605.1 Ferruginibacter sp. | reverse complement strand
TTATCGCCTATAACAATTACTTCCAGGTTAGGATGGTGCATGTATTCAACAATTGCTGGTATGCTTCCCGAAATGAATGTTGCCGATAGACTTATCGGTAAAACCCGTGCAAGTTCAATAATGGTAGTACCACCACTTGTTAATACAAACATGCCGTCTTTAATAAGCTTAACAGCTTTTTCGGCAATAACCTTTTTGCTGTCCTGGGCATAAACTTTTTTAGAAGGGTAAGTAATGTCGTGAAAAGAATGCGAAAGAGCGCCTCCATATACTTTTATCAATTTGCCTTTTTCTGATAACTCCTGAAGATCACGCCTGATAGTGTCCTCAGATACTTCTATTTCCGAGCTTAAGGCGTTTGATAATACTTTATTGTGCAAATTAACCTGCTGTACTATGTACGCCTGTCTTTCTCTTTTTAGCATTAGTTTGAATTACAACCCTAATGTAAGAATAAAAATTGCACAAAACCGCATTTTTCTATTAAAACTATTGCACATTATGTGCAAAAACCTGCAAAACCTGCATATTTAAAGCTGAAATTATACTGAAACAGCATAGAAATAAATTGTTTTTAATAAGTTGAATGCTGGAAAATTGGTTTTCAACTAAACCATTAATTCGTGATTTTAATTCACATTTAATTCTTTTTGAACTGTGTGGGCTTATTATACTTCTGTAGTTTGTTAGTATTTATTATTGAATCGGTAATAAGGTTAGATTTTTTTGTTTCTTCCAGCGGTTCATCATCTTCAAGCCTGTAATAATTGCCAAATAAAGCGGTAAGTGCTTTTGCATGGTAAATAGTACGGGTAAATTTATTGCCTATAACTATAATAGTAGCATTCTCTTTTATCAATCTTATAAAGGCGGCATTACTACCATGCCACCAGCCATTGTGATAAATAATTTTATTGCCATCGGGAAAAATATACATCCGCCATCCAAATCCATAATTATGTATACCTGGTTTTTCGTTGCTGTAAGGGCTGTATGCCGCTTGCAAAGTTTCATCAGTAAATATCAGGTTACTTTTAAGTGCCCGGTCCCAAAGTAATAGGTTTCGGGGTGTGGTATAAATATTTTTATCGCCATAAACCTGGTCTAAAAAATTATAATGTTCAGGTTTTCCCCGCCAGTTATAGCTGGGAGTTGCAGTTAGTGTATCTGATAATGTAAATATATACGTATCCTTCATTTGCAAAGGAATAAAAAATGTTTTAGCAAGATATTCAGCATAAGACATTCCTGAAACTTTCTCAATTAGTAATGCAAGCAGTGCAAAATTGGTATTGCAATAGCTAAAATGTGTATTGGGTGCTGTTATATCTGTCATTGCTGATTTGTAACTAATCAAATAATCAAGTACATCTTTATTGCTAACATAGTGTTTTTTATCCCAACCAAAATTTTCCATAAAATAATTATAGTTGGGTAATCCGCTGCGATGGCATAATAAACTGCGTATGGTAACACCCGGATAATTGAATGCAGGAAAGTATTTACTGAATTCATCATCTAGTTTTAATTTATCATCCTGCATAAGTTTTAAAACTGCCATGGCTGTAAATGTTTTTGAAACTGAAGCTATGTGCATGGATGTGTTTGCTGTTATGGAATCAATGCCAGGTATATGAACAGTGCCTGTATATTTTTCAAAAATTATCCTGTCATTTTTTGCTACCAGCATACCTCCATTAAAACCAGCGGGTTTAAGTACAGTATCAAACCATTGCAGGCAGGTATTATAAATTTTCAGAGAATCGGTTGCCGAAACAAAACCGGGTTTTTGCAATAGCAAAACTTGTAAATTTTGTACAGAATCTGTTTGAACCAACTTGCTGGAAGCACTTCTTTTGCCAATTAAAAGGTAAAGCAATGTTATCAATACCAATGGAAGAAATAGATACAGAATTGTTTTTCGGATATAAGACATTTTAAAATATTAAACCCTATATGAGATATATTTGCAAAATACACAGTAATTGCCATGACAGAAAATAAAATAACCAGTTATCCAAAAGAAAAAATAAAAATACTTTTTTTGGAAAATATAAGTGACGTAGCTGTTAAGCGATTTAAAGCCGCAGGATATAATAATATTAAAATTATAAACGGAGCCTTAAGCGAAGAAGAATTGGTGCATGCCATTAAAGATGTTCACCTGCTGGGGATACGCAGTAAAACACAAATAACGAAAAAAATACTGGATGCAGCATTAAGGTTACAAGCTATTGGATGTTTTTGCATTGGTGTTAACCAGGTTGATCTTACTACTGCTACAAAAAATGGGATAGTTGTTTTTAATGCACCATATAGTAATACTAGAAGTGTAGCAGAGCTCGTTATTGGCGCTTCAATCATTTTAATAAGAAAGATTATTGACAAAAATAAAGCCGCTCATGCAGGCACCTGGTTAAAAGAATCAAGCGGCTGTTATGAATTGCGTGGGAAAACTTTGGGCATTATTGGTTATGGAAATATTGGTAAACAGGTTAGCGTACTTGCCGAAAGCCTGGGTATGAAAGTGATTTTTTACGATACTGAAACAAGTTTGCCATTGGGCAATGCAGAAGACAGAAAAAGTTTAAAAGATGTAGTGAGCCAGGCCGATATTGTTACATTGCATGTGCCTGAATTGCCCACTACAAAAAACCTCATTAATAAAAATCTTTTAAAATATTTTAAAAAGGATAGTATTTTAATTAACTACGCAAGGGGTGGGGTTGTTGATTTGAATGCTTTGCGTACAGCCTTACTTGAAGGAAATTTAAGTGGTGCTGCGGTTGATGTTTTTCCTTCGGAACCCGAAAAAAATGGCGATCAATTTTCATCTCCATTGCAACACTTAAGTAATGTATTGCTTACACCACATATTGGTGGCAGTACCCAGGAGGCACAACAAAATATTGGCGAAGATGTAAGTATAAAACTTTTTAATTACCTGGAAAAAGGTATTAGCACGGGTTCGCACAGCATACCTACGCTTGCTTTACCACCACAGGAAGGTACGCACCGAATTTTACATATACATAAGAATGTGCCGGGGGTACTTTCTGAAATAAATACACAACTGAGCAAACATAAAATAAATATTCTGGGTCAATACCTTAAAACCAATGATGAAATTGGATATGTGGTATTAGACGTAAATAAGAATATTAGTAGAAATGCAATGGATTTATTAAAACATGTAAAAGCTACAATTAAAGTAAGGATGTTGTATTGATTATCATCCTGTAAAATTCATTTGATTTTATTTTCAAACTTCAAAAATTACTGTTTATAAACTGTATCATTACAATAATTAACCAGTTCTTTTAAATTGGAAATATTGTTGAAGTGAATGGTATGAGTATTCAAAAATTTACTTATCTCATCATCTTTATCCTTACATATTTTTAAAAACTGGCGTTTACTTGTAAACTTATGCATGTTACCTTCTTTTTTAATCCAGTAGCTATTATTTTCTGTTAGCTTAAACTGGCTGGGCACGCTTAAATCAACGTTTCCAGTGGCGCTACCATAAATCTGTTTTCTATAAGTTGCATTGGCAGCCTGAGACTTTACCCCATATGCTGTTGTAGTTCCTACCAGCTCTGCATCTTTTTTATATTGCATGAATAAATTTATTGCACCAG
>DAOLYC010000296.1:0-3647 GCA_035425605.1 Ferruginibacter sp. | reverse complement strand
GAGAAGATGATGAACAATCAAAGCCATGATAAAGTAAGAAAAATGGTTGATTTGTTACCAGAAGACCAACGTGAGGTTATTATATTAAGGCATTATGCCGACCTGAGCTTTAAGGAAATTGCTGACCTTACCAGTTGTAGTATAAATACAGCTTTAGGCCGTATGCGCTATGGTTTAATTAACCTGCGTAAAATGATGACAGAAAAACAAATTGCATTATAATATTTGTACAGTTTTTTAATGAACTAAAAATTCTGTAACCCCCAAACACAAATAAAAAACCTCTCTAACTGAGAGGTTTTTTATTAAATACTAATTTCATTGAAATGCTATACAGATAATTTCTTTAATAACTATTGCTTTGTTTTTTCAAAAGCATCCAGGCCGCATAAAAGCCATTCTTTATACTGTTTTATTGAAGGTGTATAACCAACCGGGTTATTAAGTAATATTTCGTTGCTATTCAATATTGCATATAGTGGTTGTGCATTGTTTTTAAAATTTTCAGTTTCAAAAGTTGACCATTTGTTACCTATGGTAATAATATCTTTTTCAACTCCATCCTTTGTTTTATATGAAAACTGGTTTGCAGCAGGTAAATGCTTCTTATCATCAACATACAATGAAATCACAATATATTTTTCTTTCATAATTTTATACACATCAGGGTCGCTCCAAACATTTTCTTCCATACGGCGGCAATTAACACAGGCATACCCGGTAAAATCTAGCAATACTGGTTTATTTTGTGCTTTAGCCATTTTCATACCTTCTTCATAATCGTGTGAGCAGTTTAAATTTAAAATACACTCATTGCTTTGTTTATAAATACTATAATATAACGGTGGAGGAAAACCGCTGATTAAAGTAAGGTTAGCGTATTTGGTATTTGTAACACCGGGGATAAGGTATAATGTAAATGCTGCAAAAATAATAGCCAGTGCAATTCGGGCTTTGCTAATTTTTTTAATAGGGCTGTCGTGCGGAAATTTTATTTTTCCCAACAGGTATAAAGTAATACCTATGCCTACCAATATCCAAATACCTATAAATACCTCTCTTTTTAAGATGCCCCAGTGTTTTACCAGGTCGGCATTTGAAAGAAATTTAATGGCAAGTGCCACTTCAATAAAGCCTAAAACTACTTTAACAGCATTTAACCATCCACCTGATTTTGGTAAAGAATTTAACCAATTAGGAAACAATGCAAACAGGGCAAATGGCAATGCCAGTGCCAAACCAAAGCCGCCCATGCCTACAGTAAGTTGTACTGCACCTCCGGTTAATGAACCTACCAGTAAAGAACCCAGTATTGGCCCGGTACACGAAAATGAAACAATGGCAAGTGTTAGTGCCATAAAAAAAATACCTACAACATTTGTGGTACTGGCTTTTGCATCGGCCTTTCCGGAAAATGCAGCAGGTAATGTTATTTCGTATAAGCCAAAAAAAGATAATGCAAATACAATAAACACAACAAAGAAAATAACATTAAGCCAGGGGTTTGTAGAAACTGAATTTAAGATTTCTGGACTGGCACTATCAAGGAAATAAAAAGGTACACTAAGCAGTATATAAATTAAAAAAATAAAAAAACCATACAGGCTTGCATTAAAAATGCCCTGCCTTTTTGTGTTTGCCTTTTTTGTAAAAAAAGAAACCGTTAAAGGTATCATTGGAAAAACACATGGCGTAATTAATGCTACCAATCCTCCCAGGAAGCCAAGTAAAAATATGGTTATCATGCCTCCCGAACCTTTTTCATCAACACTTATACCTGTACCACCACAAGCATTAATGGGGTTCTTTAAATCAATTGTAGGTATTAAAATTCTATTGCTGGCCGAAACATCCACGCCTGCTTCCATTTCTATATCTACTTTTTTCTCTTCCGGAATAAATTCTTCAGCGTTGGCAGTATTATAAAGTAGTTCAGCTTTTAATTTTGCAGGTACAGTTCCTGCCAGTTTTATTTTCTGAACAATTATCAAACTATCTTCCGAAACCTCTACTTGTGTATTAAATATTTTATCTGCAATATTTTTTAAATTGCCGGCTATTTGCTGATTGCCTTCTTTAATTATAGATGAGTCTGAAAAACTTATCTTTAAACCTTCCAGGCCTGCTGCTGTATTTGCACCTGGGTAAATATGCCATCCTGGTTTTATAAGGGCTTTAAAATAAAGTTCGTACTTGCCTTCAGCAGTTTTTTTACCAGTGGCTTTCCATTGCACTACTGACGAATCCTGGCTGTGTGCCGAAAATTGAAAAAGAAATAAAACAGCAGATAGTAAAGAAATAATTTTTTTAAAATACATACATGTTAATTAAAAAAAATCCCGACTTTAATATCGGGAAATATGGTTGAGTAGTTTTATTTTCCTCCAATTTTTACACTAAAAGGAACATCCCTTGGTGGCAGGCATTGCCTATCGTTACAAACCATAAAGTTTACTGAGCCTTTTACTATAGTAGCTACTGAAGATTTTACTTTTACTTTTTGTACAAAATCAACTTTTTTTGCATAATATTTTAATACAGAATTAAAGTTCTTATCATAAGATTTTTCGAGTTTGCCTACTTCCTTTACTTTACCCTCAAAAGATAAAAGTGGATTAGTCGTAAATGAAAATGTAGTAGGCTCGGGGCCTTCACCGGCATCTTGTGCATATAAATGCCAGTTACCATCAATATTTGCTGTTATATGAATTTCATACACTTTATCTGCAATTTTTTTGGCACTGTACGACCAGGTAACAGGATTATTTATTTGTGCTTGAACAATTCCTGCAAACATCACTAAAACTAAAATGGTAAATAATCTTTTCATTATTAATTCTTTTAATTGCAAAAGTACGAAAATATAGGTGGAAGAAATGTTTGCCGGATGAGCATTGCCTTTAAAAACTGTTAATTTATTCCAAACAAGTGATTAAAAACTTTTCTGCCATCTTCATTTCCTAAAGAAACACTACAAGCTCTTTCGGGGTGCGGCATCATTCCAAAAATATTCCTTTCTTTATTGCAAATTCCTGCAATGTTATGAATAGCTCCATTGGGGTTTGCCGCCTGGTTGATGGTACCTTTTTCATCACAATACCTATAAATAACCTGCCTGTTCATTTCCATCACTTCCAAGGTTTTATCATTTGCATAAAACCTACCTTCGCCATGAGCCACGGGAATACATAAAGGATCTGCTGAATGCCCTGGCCCGTCTTCAGATGCAACTTCTTTCATAAAAATATTTCTACATACAAATTGTTGCTGACTGTTACGCAAAAGTACACCTGGCAATAAACCACTTTCGCATAATATCTGAAAGCCGTTACATACGCCTAACAGCTTACCACCTTTACCAGCAAACTCAATAACACTTTGCATCATAGGGCTAAAACGGGCAATGGCTCCGCAACGTAAATAATCGCCATAGCTAAAACCTCCAGGTAAAACAATGCAATCATTACTGGTAAACATGCTAAGATCTTTATCTTTATGCCATAACTGTATTACTTCCTGTTGTAAATCGGTTTGTAAAGCTTCAATCATATCCCTGTCGCAATTACTACCGGGGAAAACCACTACGCCAAATTTCATGTGTAAAACTTATTAGAAGTTGATTATAGAATGTTAAGTAAGATAGCTCT
>DAOLYC010000295.1:0-3655 GCA_035425605.1 Ferruginibacter sp. | reverse complement strand
TAACAATGAAGCCAGATCCGCAACAGCTAGAGAATGTTACTGTAAGCGCAAGTAAAGCTATTTTTACTATGAATATAGATCGCAAAGTTTTTAATGTAGAAAAAAACCTTACCAGCGTTGGCGGAACGGCTGTAGATGTGATGAAAAATGTACCCTCTGTGAATGTAGATATTGATGGTAATGTAACCTTACGTAATGCTGCACCACAAATATTTGTTGATGGACGACCCACAACTTTAACTTTAGACCAGATACCTGCAGATGAAATTGCCACTATTGAAATAATCACCAATCCATCTGCCAAATACGATGCAAGCGGAGGCGGTGCTGGAATACTTAATATTGTAATGAAGAAAAACCGTAAAGCAGGATATAACGGAAATATTAATGCAAGTATTGACTCTCGTGGAAGGCCAGGTTTTGGTGGGGATATAAATATTAAGCAAGATAAAATTAACTTTTTTGCACGGGCAAGAGTAAGTACCCGTAAATCTATAAGTGAATCAAAAAGTAGCCGTACCAATTTTTTAAATAATGATTCCACGTCAGATTTCCTGCAAAACAGCAACCCGTTAAATAAAGGGTTCTTTGCTTTTGTAAGGGGAGGGTTTGACTATTTTATTGATAACAGAAATACACTTACTGTTGGCGCTACTTATGTTACTGGCCGTTTTAAAAGCACCGATCTCATAAATATAAACAGAGATACTTTGTACAATAACAACTTGTTGGTATCTGATTATGGTAGCAGGGATACCCGGTCAGAGTTCATGTTTAGGAATGTAGGTGCTAATTTGAGTTTTAAACACAATTTTGCAAAACCAAATAAAGAATGGACGGTTGATGCCAATTATAATTTAAGTAAGAATGATAACAGCGGTAATTATGTAACACAATATTTTTACCCAAACAATGCTCCCAAAACTTTATTGCTAAATGAACGTAGTACTGGTGGAGGTGATACTAAATATTTTACATTCCAGTCAGATTATGCTAACCCAATTACAAATAATATTAAAATAGAAATGGGAGTAAGAGCATCTGTTAGAAATTACAACAGCAATTCGGCAAATTATTCACAAGAACAATATAGTGCAGAAAAACTTATTTCTGGCTTTAGCAACAATTATGAATTTACCGACCAGGTTTACGCAGCTTATGCAACTTTTTCGCAAAAGATAAATGATTTTACATACCAGATTGGGTTGCGTGCAGAGAGTTCCAGCTATACCGGTAATCTTATCAGTGATGGGAAAAAATTTAAGAATGATTATCCATTAAGCCTGTTTCCCAGTGTGTTTTTAACGTACAAGCTTACCGATAAGTCTGATTTGCAGATAAATTATTCTCGTAAAATAAACAGGCCAAATTTTTTCCAGTTAATACCTAATTACGATATTTCTGACCCATTGAATTTATCTATAGGCAATCCTAACCTGGTACCTGAGTTTACAAACCTTGCTGAGTTATCCTATCAAAACCAACTTGGCAACAAAACTACTTTTTTGGCAACAGCTTATTTACGTAATACCAATAACCTGATAACCAATTACCAATACCGGGATAAAAATCCCGATACTACAACTAGTACAACGCCTAAACCCGATACAGTTTTAATAAGTACTTATGCCAATGCAAATAAAAGTTACAATATTGGCCTGGAGCTAACAACAAAAACAAAATTTGCAAAATGGTGGGATTTTACCGTTAATATTAATCTATATAACACAACATTAAAAGCAGGGGCGCTTGCAGGTGGTGCAAATAACGATATGTTCAGCATGTTTGGAAAAATAAATAATTCGTTTACGCTTCCTAAAAATTTCTCAATTCAGTTATCAGGCGATTACCAGGCAAAAACAATTTTGCCACCCGGTGGCGGAGGTGGCCGAATGTTTGGTGGTCCGCAAGTAGGAGCACAAGGTTATATTAAACCAAATTACGGAGTTGATATAGCCATAAAAAAAGATTTTCTTAAAAATAAAGCTGCTTCATTAACCCTGCAAATGAATGATATCTTTAGAACTAAATTATTTTCTACACATTCAGAATCGGTGTATTTTATACAAGATAATGAACGTCGAAGAGACCCTCAGGTGTTAAGGCTGAATTTTAATTACCGTTTTGGAAAAATAGATACCTCTCTTTTTAAAAAGAAAAATATGAAAGGAGAAATGGATAATATGCAAAATGCTTCGCAGGGAATGGGGCAATAAGATTTTTTTAAACTTTTTAAAAACCACTTTAAACGGTGGTTTTTTTTATTGCTAACCTGCAGTTTATAAGTCATAACAGGTATTATTTAATTTTTTAGCATTATTTTGCCGAAGCAAAAACTTATTATGAAGAATATAAATTTTAAGAAGGTATTACCGCATCTGGTAGCTATTGTAATTTTCCTGCTATTATCAATTTTTTTAAATAAACCGGCATTACAAGGTAAAGTACTGCAGCAGCAGGATGTGATACAATGGAAAGCAATGGCTCAGCAAAGTTTTGAGTATAAACAAAAGCATGGCCATTTTCCAAAATGGACAAATAGTATGATGAGCGGAATGCCAGCTTATCAAATAGCCCTAGGCCCTAAAACCCCCGCCAATATTCATCTGGAACATGTTCAGCAAGTGCTTTCATTAGGCTTCCCTAAACCGGTGTTTTACCTGTTTATTGCTGCTTTGTGTTTTTATTTATTAAGTAATGTAATGGGTGTAAACCCCTGGATAAGTATATTGGGAGGTGTAGCCTATGCATACTGTTCGTATAATCCTGTATTGATTGCAGGCGGGCACGATAGTAAAATGTTATCAATGGCTTATGCCCCGGCAGTGCTTGCAGGCTTGCAATTGATATATAAACAAAAATACTGGTTGGGCGCAGCTACGGTTTTAACATCGGGTATTTTGTTATTAAGCCAGCATCACCAGCAAATTGTTTATTATACTTTGTTGATGCTGGTATTTATGACCATTCCTTTCATAATAAAATCTATCAAAGAAAAAAAAGTAAAACATCTTACAATATCAATGCTTATAAGTATAAGCATGGGAGCATTGATACTAGGCTCAATGGCTATGACCTACTGGCCTGCCTATGAGTTTACAAAAGAGACCATGAGAGGTGGACGAAGTGAGCTTACACAAAAAGATAAAAAGAATGAAACAAAAGGCGGACTAGATAAAGATTATGCATTTCAATGGAGCTATGGCAAGGCAGAAACGATGACACTGCTGGTACCCAATGCTTTTGGTGGCAGTTCGGCCGAGGGGTTGGGCGAAAATTCAAAAGCCATCGAAGCATTACAGGAAAACATGCAAAAGCTTCCACAAGGTTTTGCTCAACAAGTTGCCCAGGCATCGCCAATGTATTGGGGCGAATTGTTAAGCACACAAGGAACAGTGTACCTGGGCGCTATTGTTTGCCTGTTGTTTTTATTCGGTACTTTCCTTAGTAAAAGCGAACACAGGTGGTGGTTAGTAGCACTTACTTTGTTTGGCATTGTATTGGCCTGGGGCAAAAATTTTGAAGCAGTAAATTATTTCCTTTTCGATCATCTTCCTTTTTACAAAAAATTCAGGGCACCATCAATGGCCTTGGTTATACCACAGCTTTCGGTGGCCTTACTGGCAGTGATTTTTTTAGATGAATTTATTTTAAA
>DAOLYC010000294.1:0-3678 GCA_035425605.1 Ferruginibacter sp. | reverse complement strand
TGCTACATCAGCAGTAGGTATGGCCGATCCGTCAATTGTTAGTAACGCACAAATATTTGTGTTCTTTATAATGGTGGTGGCAGCGGCAGAAGTTAGTGTGGGGTTGGCAATAATTGTTCTGTTATATAGAAATACACGTTCCGTTGATGTGAATTTCTTAAACCGGCTTAAAAATTAATAAAATCAAAATTCAAAAGAATAATAAAAGCCTTGCTTATATAAACTTTTGATTTTTACCTTTTGACTTTTACTTATGAGTAATGTATTTCAATTAGTGTGGCTTATACCTGTATTGCCTTTGCTGGGTTTCATCATCAATGGGTTGTTTAGGAAAAAAGTTTCAAAAACAATGGCAGGTGTTATTGGTAGTGGAACTGTACTTGCATCTTTCATCATAAGCATATTTGTTTTCTTATCGGTAAAAGAAGGTAACATACATGTTGCTCATTATTTCGATTTCATAAATATTGCTTCACTTAAAATTGGATTCGATTTCCAGGTAGACCAGCTAACAACTGTATTTCTTTTAATCATAACCGGGGTTGGCTTTTTAATTCATGTGTATTCAACTGCTTATATGCATGATGAAGACCCCAAGGATTTTGCAAAGTACTTTGCCTACCTCAATCTATTTGTGTTCTCTATGTTATTGCTGGTAATGGGTGCCAACTATGTTATTATGTTTATGGGTTGGGAAGGAGTGGGACTTTGTTCGTATTTACTTATTGGCTTTTGGTTTAAAAACAACGATTTTAATTCGGCTGCAAAAAAAGCTTTTGTTATGAATCGTATTGGCGATTTTGGTTTTTTACTGGCAGTGTTTTGGTTGGTATTTAAAATTGGTTCCGTTGATTATAATCATGTGTTTAATGTGGTAGCTGTTGCAAAAACAAATCCACTAACAACATTTGATATAACTGGTATTACATTGCTTTTATTTGTAGGCGCCATGGGTAAAAGTGCACAAATTCCATTGTACACCTGGTTGCCCGATGCCATGGCAGGTCCAACACCGGTTAGTGCGTTAATACATGCTGCAACCATGGTAACTGCAGGTATTTATATGATTGCCCGCAGCAACATATTATATACTATGGCGCCTGTAAGCCAATGTGTAGTTGCAATCATAGGCCTGGCAACAGCCATTTTTGCTGCAACAATAGCTTTAAAACAAAACGATATTAAAAAAGTATTGGCATACTCAACGGTTAGCCAGTTAGGTTATATGTTTTTAGGATTGGGGGTTGGTGCATATACCGGCGCTGTTTTTCATGTAATGACACATGCATTTTTTAAAGCATTATTATTTTTGGGCGCAGGTAGTGTAATACATGCCATGAGCGGCGAACAGGATTTACGCAACATGGGTGGGCTGAAAAAATACATGAGCATTACACATATCACTTTCTTACTGGCTTGTTTGGCCATTGCAGGTATGCCACCTTTCTCAGGATTCTTTTCAAAAGATGAAATTTTAGCTGCTGCTTTCAGTAAGAGTCCATTGCTTTGGGGGGTTGGTGTTGCTGGCGCCATAATGACGGCATTTTATATGTTCCGATTATACGCTATGACCTTTTTGGGAAAATTCAGAGGAACAACAGAGCAGCAACATCACCTGCACGAAAGTCCAAAAGCTATTACTATTCCATTAATCATATTAGCTATCTTATCTGTTATAGGCGGATGGATTGGAATACCTGAAGTTTTTATGCATGGAGGACACAGGCTGGAAGAATTTTTATCTCCAGTATTTGCACAAAGTAATGCAATAACAGAGAAACATGTAATATCGCATTCAACAGAATATGTATTGATGGGAACATCAGTTGTGCTTGCGCTTATAGCATTATTATATGCATGGAACAGGTTTAGCAAATATCAAAAAACAGCAAAAGAAGAAACCGGGCTGGGAAAAGTACTGGAAAATAAATGGTATGTAGATGAATTGTATGATGCAATTATTGTAAAACCATTAATGTCAGTTGCTAAATATCTTAATAATGTGTTTGAGAAAAAAGGAATTGATGGTTTTGTAAACGGAGTTGGTAAAGCTGTTAATTATGGTAGCCGGCAAATACGTTTATTACAATCGGGGCAGGTTGGCGCTTATATACTGATGATGGTGTTGGGCATCCTGGCTTTTTTTATCATTCAATTATTTATTTGATATTGAATGATGATAGCGAATACAAAAAGTTTGAATTAAAAATTTGGAATAAGATTAAAACATGGACCCAAAAAATATTTGGATAACATTTCCTGAACTGTTGATATGGTTTCCGTTAATAGCGGGCCTGGTGGCATTTATAATACGCAGGGAAAAGACTGTAAAAGCTTGGGCAATTATAGCTTCATTCATTACATTGGCTATTTCTGTAACAAGCCTTATTTATGCCGATGCTGGAAAATATTTTTATTATAATAACGTAAGTTATTACTGGTTACAATATGTAGGTAGTAATTTTTCAGTTGGGCTTGATGGTATGGGGCACTTGCTTACAGCATTAACGGCAGTTTTATTTCCGGTTATATTTATCGCAACCAATAAAACCAATTACAAAAACAGTAATATCTATTATGGATTAATGTTACTTACACAATCCGGTATGATGGGTGTTTTTACTGCAATGGATGTATTGGTATTTTATATTTTTTGGGAGTTGGCGGTTATACCAATTTACTTTTTATGCAGCCGTTGGGGTGGCGAAAGAAGGATTCAGGCAACATTCAAATTTTTTGTTTATACGTTTGCAGGTTCTTTACTTATGTTGGTAGGTATCTTATATGTGTATATGCATACAACCGGCACCGATTATGCCAGCCATTCATTTTCTATGAATGCATTTTACTCAGCAATACTTTCTGCAAAAGAACAAAACTTTGTTTTTTGGTTATTCTTTATTGCTTTTGCTATAAAGATGCCCGTCTTTCCGTTTCATTCCTGGCAGCCCGAAACCTATGAACAGGCGCCGGCATCTGGAACAATGATTTTAAGTGGCATTATGGTTAAAATGGGTGTATTTGCAGTAATCCGTTGGATATTACCAATTTTTCCGGAAGCAGTTAACCGGTTTGATAATATTGTTATTGGTCTTTCGGTAATAGGAATGGTTTATGCCAGTTTAATAGCTTTTAAGCAAGATGATTTGAAACGTTTTGTTGCATATTCATCAATAGCTCATATAGGATTGATGTGTGCTGCCATTTTTACAAAAAGCGAGATGAGTTTACAAGGAGTGATGGTACAGATGTTCAATCACGGAATAAATATTATTGGTATGTGGATAGTGGTTGACCTTATTGAAAAACAAGCTGGCACCCGAAAAATTTCTGAACTGGGTGGTGTTGCACATAAAGCACCGGTACTTACAATTTTTTTAGTAATAATTGCATTGGCAAATATAGCCTTACCGTTAACCAATGCTTTTGTAGGTGAATTTATGATGTTCAGCGGTTTATTCAAATTCAATATGATATTTGCAGCAATAGCATTATTATGTATAATACTGGCAGCGGCTTACACTTTAAATATGGTGCAAAAAGTTTTTTATGGAGAGGCAAATTTAATTACGGAAAAAATGCTGGATATAACTTTTAACCAGAAATTAGTATTAACTGTACTGGTTATTTTTATATTTCTGTTTGGCGTATATCCGCAACCGGTTTTTGAACTAACAA
>DAOLYC010000293.1:0-3691 GCA_035425605.1 Ferruginibacter sp. | reverse complement strand
CCGAAATAAGAACTAAAGTGGCTGACTCAACTCCTTTAAGAAGAGAAGGAAGGGCCGATGAAGTGGGAGACCTGGTCTTGTACCTGGCAGGCAATTCCTCATCATTTATAAATGGTGAGAGTGTGGAAATAAATGGTGGAACTTATTTTGTATAGAGAATAAAAAATATCGTGCCAGGGGCACAAAAAACATATAAACGATTGCTAAGGATGAATAGAATTTTAACATTGCTATTTACTTTATTCATGTGTGTGCATGTACAGGCACAACACCCCAATACTTTTTTTACAAAGAAAGAAATAGCAGAAGTTAAAAAGAACCTTCCATTGTATCCTTTGCTTAACCAGTCTTTTAATGAAATAAAAAATAGTGTTGACCAATGGATAGGCAAAGATGTGGATGTGCCTTTTCCAAAAGATCCGGCTGGAGGTTATACACACGATAAGCATAAAGCAAATTATACGCTGATGTTTAACAGTGGCGTTTTGTACAACCTTACCGGTGAAACTAAATACGCAACATTGGTGAAAAACATGCTGTTGAAATATGCTGCACTAAATCCAACACTAAAAAATCATCCACAGGCAACAAGTAGTTCACCGGGCCGAATTTTCTGGCAGGCATTAAATGATGCTAACTGGATGGTGTACACCGGGATGGCTTATGACTTAATTTATAATTCTCTTACAGTTACCGAACATAAAAAAATTGAAGAAGGTGCATTTAAACCCGAAGTAGATTTTTTTACGCATGATTTAAAAAACTGGTTTAACCTGATACATAACCATGCCGTGTGGGCTTGTGCCGGTGTAGGTATCATTGGTATAGCCACCAACAACCAGGATTATATTGACATGGCCTTAATGGGCTCAGAAAAAAATGGTAAAAGTGGTTTTATTGCATTGTTAGATAAGTTGTTTTCTCCTGATGGTTATTATACTGAAGGTCCGTATTACACCCGCTATGCTATCTTACCTTTTGCACTTTTTGCAAACGCTTTAAATAACAGCAATCCTTCTTTAAAAATATTTGAACATCGTAACCGGATATTGCAAAAGGCATTGGTTACATGCTTGCAACAAACAAATACCAACGGCGCTTTTTTCCCTTTTAACGATGCGTTAAAAGAAAAAGATTACACGTCCAATGAACTGGTAACTACCATAGATATTTTTTGGAAAGTGTATGGCCCTCACAAAAATTGGTTGTTTGTTGCCAATAAACAAGGCCGGGTAATGCTTAATAATGGCGGAACGGCAATTGCCGCTGCACTTGCAAAAACAAAAGATATCCCTAAATATTTCGAATATAAGTCTATTGAATGTACCGATGGAGTACAGGGCAATGAAGGGGGTATAAGTATTTTCAGGAACGGAAAAGATGAAAACCTTACAAGCTTACTTTTTAAATATACATCGCATGGTTTATCACATGGGCATTACGATAAGTTGGGTTTAATGCTATACGATAAAGGAAATGAGATAATCAGCAATTACGGATCGGTGCGTTTTATTGGGGTAGAACAAAAATATGGCGGCCGCTACCTGCCCGAGAATAAGAAATATGCTGAGCAAACCATTGCACATAACACTATTGTACAAGATGAAACCAGCCATTTTAATGGTAAAGAAGAAACAGCAGAAAAATTTCATTCCGATAAATTATTCAGCAGTTATAATAATGCTGCCATGCAGGTTGTGTCTGCTAAAGAAGATAACGCATACCCCGGCACTCACTTGCAACGCACGCTATACATGCTGGTATTGCCAGATGGTAAAAAAATAATTGCTGACATTTTTAATGTGCAGTCAGGCGTTACCCATCAATACGATCTGCCTTTTCAATACAACGGCGCATTAATAAATACTTCGGTTAAGTATGAAGCCAGTACAAAAAAATTGGAACCACTTGGTAAAAAAAACGGGTACCAATATTTATGGAAAGAAGCAGCAGGAACTGCAGTTGATACCATTGTGCAACTAACTTTTCTTAATCATCAAACATATTATACCATTTCATCGCTGGTGCAGGATACTGCTCAAATATTTTACACCCGAACCGGCGCTAACGACCCCAATTTTAATTTAAGGCACGAACCTGCATTCATAATTCGTAAAAACGGAAATAACCAGTCGTTTGTTAGTGTAATTGAAATACATGGCAAGTTTGATCCCGTTTACGAATTTTCTTCCAATGCATATCCATCGGTAAAACAAATAAAACTATTGCAAAACGATAAAGATTATACAATAGCTGAGATTCTGGTGGGCGAAAAGAAATTAATACTGGCACAGTGTAATAACAATACAGATGAAAAAAAACAACATACTGCCGCAGGTATAAGCTGGACAGGGCCTTTTACAGTATTGCTAAACGGACAAAAGTTTTAAATAAGAAAAACCAAAACATAAAAGTTTATTATCAAAACTAAAACAATGGGAACAACCGAATCAACAAAAGTATTCATTGAAAACAAAGACATACCCTGGGAACAAACAGGCGAATTAATAAAAAGAAAAATTATGGGTTATGATAACAACCTGATGGTTGTTAAAGTATCGTTTGATAAAGGTGGGGTTGGAACATTACATAAGCACTTTCATTCGCAGATAACACATATTGAAAGTGGAATTTTTGAAGTAGAGATTGGCAACGAAAAGAAAGTACTTAAGGCCGGAGATGCTTTTTATATTCCGCCAAATACTTTACATGGCGCTGTTTGTATAGAAGCCGGAGTTTTAATTGATGTGTTTAGCCCAATGAGAGAAGACTTTATAAATGGCGAATAAATTTTTAAAAATTCATACCAATTCATATTACAAAATATAAAACGCTGCAAAAATGAAAAAAATATTTTTTACAATTTTCCTGTTATTTACAACCGGAATGATGTTTGGCCAAACAACCTATTATTGGGTAGGCGGCCTTGCTGCTGCCACCGGCATCAATACGGGGACTAACTGGAACACAGATATTAATGGAGCCGGAACATCAAGGCCTTCATCAACAGGCGCAACCGATATTTTAGTTTTTGATGGTACTAACCTGGGTGGTGCAACAACGGCTACCGGGCCAGCAACAATTTTGGCAAGTTCCAGCATAACCTGTGCACAGGTTAAATTTGTTAACAATGTAAATATTACAATGCTTCGCCCTACATCGGGTACAAGTACAATAACCATTGCAGGAGAGTTGGGAGAAGATTTTGTAGTTAATGCAGGATGCACATTTAATGTGGCATCGCCGGTGGGTAGTCTTCGTTTTACATTTCAATCGGCTGTTGATGCATGTAGGGTAAGCGGTACAGTTTCACTAATAACACCCTGGCAAATGCGTTTTGATAATGGCACCGGAGGTTCGCCGGGAACTTTTGTATTTACTAACGGTTCTTCATTTACTACCAATATCACTTCAACATCTTCGTCTTATGCATTTGGAAGTTCTTCACAATCATCCGAAAAATGGGTGGTATTTCAAAGTGGCGCTCATTTATATTACCTGGGCGGATGGAGCCCAATGGGTAACAGCTCCACTTTTTCGGCTATTAATTTTGAGCCCGGAAGTTTCTGGCATCATCGTGCAGCCGTTGCCGGTGGCTCTTATTTCAACAACAAAAGTTTTGGAAATATTATTGTAGAGAACGGATCAACTTTAGTTGCTGACGGGCCAATACACAGAATCAACAATCTTA
>DAOLYC010000292.1:0-3691 GCA_035425605.1 Ferruginibacter sp. | reverse complement strand
AATTTTTCTTTTAAAAGAGTTAAAAATGCTATTTCACTCAAAGCTTTTGGTAAATCTCCTACCAGGCCACTGCCTATAAGTTGGTTTTTATTATCTATAGAAATAATGTCATAAGCCACTTCTTCATAAGGATGGGCTGCAATCAAAGCGTTTATTACTGCAAACTCCTTCCACAATGGAAATATCATTTCCATCTTAATTTCATTTTCTGTATGCCTCATACCTTTTGTACCGGTAAATGGATTGGTATCCTCACCAGGTTTAAAAGTTCCCTGGCCGGCTGTATTAAAACTGCACTCGCTGTAATTGCTGATGTGGCCACCGCCTGCTGCAAAAATGGCCGATCGTACTTTTTCGGCATGATCTGCCGGAACAAAAGTAAACAGCTTTTTTAAAGTACCAGATTTGGGCTGTAGTACTTTACGGTTTATTAAGCCCAGTTTATCTGCAATAGTTGCATTAACACCGTGTAAAACATTATCAAGATTGGTGTGAATGGCATAAATAGCAATATCACTTTTTATAGCAGTGATAATGGTTTGCTCAACATGATTTTTCCCAGTTATTTTTTTTAAACCACCAAAAATAATAGGGTGATGTGCTATAATAAGATTACATTTTTTTTCAATTGCATCCAATACCACTTCTTCAGTAGCGTCTAAAGTGGTGATTATACCCGTACATTGCCAGTTGCTATTACCGGTAATTAATCCGGCATTATCATAACTTTCCTGTAAAGATGGTGGTGCAACTATTTCTAAAAAAGATAAAATTTCCTGTATTTTCATTTTACTAAATTAATCTATCGTATTGATATGCACCTGCCAGTTTTAACCTAAAATATACAACAAGTAGGCATAAACTTCGTTTAATAAAATTAAAAATCTTTGAAAAAGATTTAAATTTAGGTTATGCAAAAAGGGATAACGAGGATTTATATTTTATTTATAATGGTTCTGTTACAGGCTGTAACAGGCTGTAGTAAAAAAGCTGTAGAAGCGGTACAAACCACTTATTTACAGCAACAGTTCGAATCCAATATCCTCAATAAAAATTTTAGGGTTCACCTGGCTACAGACAGTGGCACAGATATTACCAGCCAATATACAGGTTATACGTTTGTATTGTTTAAATCTACTTATTATAATGGCCCTATGACGGCAGTAAAAAACGGCATAACCTATAATGGAACCTGGGGCAGTAATGATGATTATAGTAAACTTTCAATCAGTTTTCCTGTTGCTCCGCCTGAGTTTGTTTTTTTAAACAGAGATTGGCGGTTTACAAAAAAATCTTTACCCATTATGGAACTGGCGCCCTGGGGTACTACCGATCCCAAAGTGTTGCACATGGAGCAGTTTTAATTAATTTTTAAGTTTATTCACCAGGTCAATATACTGCTGCATACTTTCTTCCGCTGATTTACCTTTTAAAGCATTCCAGGCATCGTATTTAGCTTTGTTTACAAAATCAAACGGATTGGATGGCGGCTCGCTGTTTACATCGCCTTCGGTTGATTGCTTGTATAATGAATATAACTGAAGCAATACATCATTGCTTGGTTTTTGACTAAGTGATTTACTTTCTGCAACGGCTTGTTCAAATAATGTCTTGTTATCCATTTTTATTTTTATTGCGAATTTAGGGATTGAAGCTCATGATTATTTTTTATTAGTTAAATAAGTAGCTGCTAATTTTATTAATTTGCCTGTTGATAATTGATATTATGTTACAGAAATTGCAGATACAGAATTATGCCATCATTAATGAATTGGAAATTAATTTTTCGGCTGGGCTTAATATAATTACCGGAGAAACAGGCGCAGGAAAAAGTATTTTAATGGGAGCATTAAATTTAATATTGGGCGAAAGAGCCGACAGTTCTGTCTTGCAACAGAAAGATAAGAAAGCAGTGGTGGAGGGAACATTTATGGCAGATAATAAAAAAGCAATTCATGATTTTTTAAAATTACATGAATTGGATGCTTACGAAGAACTAGAAATAAGGAGAGAAATAGCAGCAAATGGTAAATCCAGGGCATTTATAAATGATACACCTGTAAATCTTAGTCAGCTTAAAACGCTGGGTGAACTACTGGTTGATCTGCATCAGCAGTTTGATACACAGGAATTGGGTTCAACAGATTTTCAGCAACAGGTAATAGATGCACTGGCAGAAAATGAAGGATTATTAATTGAATATCAAAAATATTTTCAGCTATATAAAAAAACAAAAAAAGAATTGATAGCGTTGGAGACAGAACAAACGGCAGCCAATGCAGCTTTAGATTACAACCAGTATTTATTTAATGAACTGGAAGAAGCAGCATTGACAGAAAATGAACTGGAAGATCTGGATACAGAATTAAAATTATTAAGCAATGCAGAAAATGTAAAGCAGGAACTATCGGGTATTTATTTTGTATTAAAAGAAAGCGAAGAACCTGTCATTCAGCAATTAAAAGTGCTTTTTGGTAAGCTACATGCACTCAACCAATATCATACTGGCATAGCAGAAATTACTAAAAGATTACAAAGTACACAGTTGGAACTGGATGATATTGCCAATGAACTGGAGAGCATCAATAACAGTGTTAATTATAATGCTGAACGTATTCAACTTGTGAACGATAGAATTTCGATGGGATATAAACTGCAGAAGAAACATCATGTTAGTTCCACAAACGAACTAATAACTATACAAAATGAACTGGAAGAAAAATTAAAAGATATATTAAATATCGGCACTTCAATTCAGCAAAAAGAAAAAGAAACAGCCGATTTGCTGCAACAATGCCAACAGGCGGCAAAAATAATTTCTTCTAATAGAAAAAAAATTCTAAAACCATTTGCCGAAAATGTAAACAAATTATTAGTACGTGTAGGTATGCCCAATGCAAAGTTCATGGCCGAAATGCATTCGCAGGATTTATTAAGTGATTTGGGTATTGATACAATTGAATTTTTATTTGATGCCAATAAAAGTGGACGTTTTGAACCATTACGCAAAGTGGCCAGTGGTGGGGAATTAAGCAGGCTGATGCTTTGTATAAAATCGTTGGTAGCAAAAAAATTGCAGTTGCCAACATTGATATTTGATGAGATAGATACCGGTATAAGTGGCGAAGCCGCCAAACAGGTAGGTAATATTATGAAAGAGCTTTCGGCAGCACACCAATTAATATCAATAACACACCAGCCGCAAATTGCTGCAAAGGCCGATGCTCATTATTTTGTGTACAAAGGCATTGAGCATGACAAAATTGTTACTTCTGTACGGTTGCTTAATAATGATGAACGTATAACAAACATCGCACAAATGCTTAGTGGCGAAAAACCAACAGCTGCTGCATTACAAAATGCAAGGGAGATGGTAGGAAATTGATTTGACCAGTAAAAAATAACATACCATCAATATCTACATAGTAAATGTTGAAGTAATTGTAAATTGATTTATAAATGGTGATTTTGGGGCTTTACTTTTAATCTCATATAAAGAGTTTTTCATTAAATGATAAGATATTATTTTTACATCCTCATCATTAAAACCAATTTGTTATGAGTTACAACCTGCTTAAAGGAAAAAAAGGTATTATTTTTGGCGCCCTGGATGAAAGATCTATTGCCTGGCGAACTGCTTTACGTTGTTACGATGAAGGCGCAGAATTAGTTTTGACTAATGCACCTGTTG
>DAOLYC010000291.1:0-3699 GCA_035425605.1 Ferruginibacter sp. | reverse complement strand
ATTTATTGGCTGCAAAGCTATATAAAAACTACAGTTATTTGTAAACTAACATGCTGTAGCTTTTTTTAACTAAAGATAAATTAAAGTATCAGGAAAAAATATTAATCTGCCTCTACCGGCTCTCCGGCCAATTTAAGAAGTTTGTGAGATTTTAAGATATCTGTGCTCTCCACATTTTTGATAACAGCATTTTTATTTTTGGGCCTGTTGTAATAAATGGCTCCAATAAAAATAAATGCAGAGCATAACAGGATTCCTAAAACACTTGTGGTACCTAAATTACGCAGAAAAAATGCTGTGCATATAAAAATGATATTTACACCAACACAAGTTAAGGTTACCATACGATGGCTTAAGCCTAAGTCAAGTAAAAAATGATGAACATGTGTTCTGTCGGGGCTAAATGGTGAGCGCCTGTCGAGTATACGAAGGCTAAATACACGTAGTGTATCAAATAAAGGAATCATTAAAATAGAAAACCCAATGGCGGGGGCTGCAGCTATAGGCAAGCTGGATGCAGGGTTGCCTGCCACATTGATAAATTTAATAACTAATATAGAATTGATCAATCCAATTAAAAGAGAGCCGGTATCGCCCATAAATATTTTTGCAGGCGAAAAATTATAAATTAAAAAACCAATAATACTGCCAGATAATGCCAAAGCCATTACTGCATAAGTTAGCTGTCCAACATAATAAAAATAAACACCAAAAACAAGTGTGGTTAATAAGCCCAGGCTGCCTGCTAGTCCATCCACCCCATCAATTAAGTTAAATGAATTTGTTATTACTATGATGGTGAAAATAGAAATTACAATACTGGCAATATGCGGAATTTCATAAATACCCAAAAAACCATGCATATTGTTTATTTGTATGCCACCAAATTTAATGATGATACCAGCCGCCAGTAATTGCCCAATAAATTTTTTACTAGCAGATAAAATGAGTATATCATCTTTTATGCCTAAAAAGAAAATTACTGTAGCAGCTGCAGCAAAATATTGTAGTTCTGATGTGATGCCTGAGGGGACACCCATGAGCATGGCAATAATAAAACCTGCAAATATACCCAGGCCCCCTAAAGTTGGAATAACGTTCTTATGAACTTTTCGTTCATCTGGTTCATCAAAAAGTTTTTTGTCTTTTGCAACCTGTATGATTACGGGAATGGCAAAAAATGTTATTAAAAAAGCCAGGGTAGCACTAAGTAAAATATTGTCCATTCTTCTAATTTAATCGGTCACTTCTAATTATGCAAAAGTATTAAATATGTTTCGAGGATAAAAACATAAAATAAAAAATATACAGATGCCTGGTTTAAATATATTGATGTTGGCAAAAATCGAGCCGATACATCAATGTAAATATTATATTTAAGTATAGTAATAACGGTTAAATTATAAACTTATTATTAACCTTTGTCTTTTCAATCATTTTTTACTTTGCTTTTGCGCCTGTTTTAAAGTAGGTTTGCAGCCTTAAAAGCACAAAGGAAATTTCAATTTTAAAATAAATAACAGCTAATACATACAAAATGAATAACTTAAAAGATATTGCCACACAAATACGTAGAGATATTGTACGCATGGTGCATGCCGTTCAAAGTGGGCATCCGGGAGGATCGTTAGGCTGTACAGAATATTTTACTGCTTTATATTTTGAAGTTATGAAACGTAACCCTGGATTTAATATGGATGGAAAAGGAGAGGATCTTTTCTTTTTAAGTAATGGTCACATATCGCCTGTTTTTTATAGTACACTGGCACGGAGTGGATATTTTCCGCTTTCGGAATTAAGTACTTTCAGAAAAATAAACAGTAGGTTACAGGGGCACCCAACTACACACGAACACTTACCCGGTGTAAGAGTTGCCAGCGGATCACTAGGACAAGGTATGAGTGTAGCCATTGGAGCAGCACTTGCTAAAAAACTGAATAACGACCATAATATTGTTTATTCATTACACGGCGATGGAGAATTGGATGAAGGACAGAATTGGGAAGCTATTATGTTTGCCGCACATAAAAATGTAGATAATTTAATTGCAACTATCGACAGGAATGGACAACAAATTGACGGTACCACAAAATCGGTAATGAGCCTTAGCAGTCTTAAAGCAAAGTTTGAAGCTTTTAACTGGCAGGTTTTAGAAATGAATGGTAATGATGTGGATGCAGTAGTTGCCGGATTAAACAATGCAAAATCTTTTTTAGGGAAGGGTAAGCCTATAGTTATAATCATGGAAACAGTTATGGGAAAAGGGGTTGATTTTATGGAAGGAACACATGAATGGCATGGTATAGCTCCCAATGATGAACAATTACAAAAAGCATTGGCTCAGTTACCAGAAACCTTGGGCGATTATTAAAAGCCTGTTTCCTGTTATTTACCATAATTGATTAAAGGAGTACAATAAACTTAACTGATACTGGTTAATGTTTTGGATTAATTATAAAAACACCAGGTTTTTTTTACCTCAATTCAAATACCTGCCTGCTGGCTTTTTTTGCAGGAAACCAGGCTGCAATAAAAGCAATAGCTAATGCTGTTACTGTTACCAATAAAAAATCTGTGGCAATTAATTTTACCGGAAAATAATCCAGTAAAAAAGAACCTCCTGCTAATTTAATTATTTTAAATTTTAATTGTAAAAGGCAAATACATACCGCCATAAACAAACCTGTAAGCGTACCTATAACTCCTAACAATAAACCTTCAGTTAAAAATATTTTTAAAATGTTTGTTTGGTTAGCGCCCATGCTTAGTAAAACACTAACATCTTTCTTTTTTTCTAAAACAAGCATGGTTAAGGCACTTATCATATTAAAGGCTGCAATAACTAAAATTAAAGTAAGTATTGCGTAAATAGCCCACTTTTCAAGCTTCATGGTATTGTACAACGTAGTATTTTGTTCGTACCGGGTAAGTACCTTGTAATCTTTTCCCAGTAAGGAGCTAAGTTTATTCTTTAAATCAATGGCTTCATTTTTATCTTTAAGTTTTATTTCTACAGCGCTGTATTCATCAGCAGCAAAGCCCATTTGCTGTTTTACAAAACCAATATTGGTAATGGCATATTTATCATCAAACTCCTGTTGTATGGTAAATGAACCAGCCGGGTAAATAAATCCCTGGCTTAAGGATTGTAAAGGATCGTTGTTTGCATTATTTTTTTTGGGGAGTATTACGGTTAATTCTTCTGCGGGGAATGCTGGATTAATACTGAATGCTGCTGCATTTTGAATGCCAGAGCCCGCTACCAGCAATGGGGCATCGGTGGTACCCAGGTCATATTTTCCACGGTTGGTTTTAGCGGCAACACCACATACATATTTATAATTATCATCAACGCCTTTAAGATATACAACGGTTTGTGCATCCTGATTTTTAAGCAATGCTTTTTCTTCGGCAATCAACGAAAAATTCTGTACCAATGGCTGATCCCTAATTTCTTTTATTTGAGTAGTAGTTAGTATAAAAGTTTTTCCGGATGCCGGCACCACTTTAATATCGGTATAAAAAGAAGAGTACAGCGATTTTACCAGTTCTTCAAAACCATTAAAAACACTTAATACTAAAACCTGGCAACAAGTGGCAAAAGCAATAACACCTACAGTAACCCATGCAATAATATTGATGGCATTGGTGCTTTTTTTTGCTTTAAAATATCTCCAGGCAAAAGTTAAATACATCAGT
>DAOLYC010000290.1:0-3712 GCA_035425605.1 Ferruginibacter sp. | reverse complement strand
TATTTTTATTATTGCTTTAATCTCAGCTTTGTTTCCAAGCGCCGATGGTGCATTAACAGCGCTTACTTCCTCATTTTGTATAGATATACTTGGTTTAAAAAGAAGAGATGACTGGGATGAAAAAAAACGTAAGCGAACAAGGTTAACAGTTCATTTTATTTTTGCTTTTATCTTCTTTCTTTGTATCCTGGTATTTAAAGCCATCAATAATAAATCCATCATTTATGTTATTCTGGATTTGGCAGGTTATACCTATGGTCCGTTGTTGGGGTTATTTGCATTTGGTATTCTTACAAAAAGACAAATTAAAGATAGCTTTATTGTAACCATCATTTGTTTGCTGGCACCGCTGCTTACATATTTGATAAGAGAGAATTCGGCTGTTTTACTTGGTGGTTACCAGGTAGGTATTGAATTGCTTATAATAAACGGGCTAATCACTTTTCTTGGGTTGTGGTTAATATCAAAACCTAAAACTTCCGATTTAAAAATGTAAATTTACATAGTTAGTAAGTGCCATTCTACACTGAGAATTAAGTGAAGAGTGGCATTATATTAATTGAAATGATATAACACATGGAACTGATTAATTCAAAGGCAGAGAATTATGCTAAGCATTATACTACCGCATTAGAAACGGTATTGGAGGAGATAGAAAATTTTACAAATACAAATCATCCACATGCACAAATGCTAAGTGGTCATGTACAGGGAAAACTGTTGGAACTATTCAGTAGTATGATACAACCTAAAAGGATTGTAGAAATTGGAACTTTCACAGGCTTTAGTGCTTTATGCCTGGCAAAAGGCTTACAACCCGATGGTAAATTATATACAATTGAAATAAGGGAAGAAGATGCAAATACCGCAAAAAACTATTTTAATAAAGCAGGTATGCAGGATAAGATAGAACTTTGTATTGGAGATGCTTTGCAAATAATACCCACATTACAACAAACCTGGGACCTTGTTTTTATTGATGCTGATAAGGTGAATTATATTAATTATTACGAATTAACTTTGCCAAGCGTAAAAAAAGGTGGATGGATACTGGCTGATAATGTATTTTTTCATGGAGAAGTGCTGGAAGAAAACCTAAAAGGGAAAAATGCTAAGGCTATACAAGCGTTTAATGAACATATAAAAAATGATGATCGGGTTCAGCAAGCCATGCTTACTATAAGAGACGGGCTGATGTTGATTCAAAAAAAATAGACAATGTACAAATTTATTGCAACCATATTGTTTACAATTGTTTCTATTAAAGCTACAGCACAACGTACTACTGTAGAAGAATATGTTGACCAGTTTAAGCAGACAGCTATGGATGAAATGAGGCGTTCGGGAGTGCCGGCGGCCATCACACTGGCACAGGGCATTCTTGAATCGGAAAACGGTAATAGTGAATTGGTAAAAAAATCTAATAATCATTTTGGTATAAAATGCAAATCTACCTGGACAGGTGATAGTGTATCGCATGATGATGATGCTGTTGGAGAATGTTTTAGAGCCTATAATAATGCTGCCGATAGTTATAGAGACCACAGCGATTTTTTACGAGGTAATAAACGCTATGCAAATTTATTTACTTTAAACCAGGATGATTATGCAGGCTGGGCAAAAGGGCTTAAAAAAGCTGGTTATGCTACCAATCCCCGCTATCCTGATTTACTTATAAAATATATTGTACAATACAACCTGCAACAATACAGCCTGGCCGTTATAAATAACCAATCTCCTGCAGATATTGCTAAGCTAAATGAACAAAAGGATGACAGCACATTGGAAGCAGTTAATCATAACAGGGCGATTGAACAAAAAACTGATTTAAATACAAATGAAGTATCTGTAACAAATGCAGAAAATATAAACAGCATAAATGCAGTTAAATGTGTGTATGCTAAAAAAGGCACTTCGTTGCTTGCCATTGCTAACAAGAATAATATAAGCCTTGGCAAATTGATGGAATTTAATGATATGCACCAGGAAGGGATTATTGACAAGGATCAATATATATTCCTACATAAAAAATCAAAAACAGGCGAGAAGGATTTTTATATGGTGCAATTAGGAGAAACGCTTTATGATATTGCCCAAAAGATTGGCATACAATTAAAATATTTGCTGGAGTATAACCATCTTAACAGCAGTACAAAAATATTACCTAATACTAAATTGGCTTTAAAACCCGGACTAAAAATTAATACAGAAGAAACGCTTAAAAATAATTTAAAAATACACATGGTAACACCCAAAGAAGGTTTGTTTGCCATTGCCCGAAAATATAATGTAACCGTACAACAATTAAAAGATTGGAACAAGTTGCAAACAGATGAACTAAAACCCGGCCAGCAAATAAAAATTTCGGAATAACTAATTTACACCAGCATAAATCATAAAAATTATAGAAATGACCATTCAGGTATTAGATAAAAAATTTCAACCTTATATAACTGCAGAAACAATAAACAAACAGATTGTAAAACTTGCAGGGCAAATAAACAATGATTATGCAGATAAGAAACCCTTATTCATAGCTATCCTTAACGGTTCATTTATGTTTGCTTCAGATCTGTTTAAAGAACTTACTATAGAGGCAGAGATTTGTTTTATAAAACTAGCGTCGTATAAAGGAACTAAATCTACAGGCAATGTTATTACATCTATCGGATTAGACGAACCACTTCAAAACAGGCATGTAATAATTGTAGAAGATATTGTTGACACAGGAAAAACATTGTTCGAATTTTTGCCTCAACTTTTTAACCAGCAACCGGCCAGTTTAAAAATTGCAGCACTATTGCATAAGCCTGATGCATTGGTGCATCCATTAAAAATTGATTACCTGGGATTTAATGTGCCCAATAAATTTTTGCTTGGCTATGGACTTGATTATGATGGGCTTGGGAGGAATTTAAAAGAAATTTATCAGTTAGTGGAAGAGTAGAAAAGGCAACATACTAAAATAAAGATTTAACTTAGTTAGGCATATCTTATTATTTGTATTAACAATCTGCTGGTGAACAAAATCTTTATTTATATCGCATTTTTGATTACGGCAATCTCAGCTAATGCACAATATTATTTACGTGGCGAAATTAAAGATGAAAAGAACCAACCACTTCAAAATGTAAAAATATTACTCCATTCAAATAATCATTTTTATTATAGCGGTACATCAGGTGGTTTTGGTATTACTACCAATAATCTTATTGATACATTATCGCTCAGCCTGGATGGTTACGAGATATTAACAGTAAAGGTAAATAGCGAACAGTGGCAGTATATAAGTTTAAAAGTACTTCCTTCGAATGTTAATAAAAACCGGCCTAAACTTATTTCTGTAGCAAAAAACCTGCAGCAAACATCGCATGTTAAATGGCATATAAATGATGAAACTTATTTTCAGATGGTGGAGAATGAGTACGTTAATGCTTACAAATATCCCAACACAGGGTTTTCATTAAATGTAAATAAAGCATCGTATAGCAATGTTCGTCGCTTTATAAAAAACGGAAGTGTTGTACCTCCTGATGCTGTACGTACAGAAGAACTTATCAATTATTTTAATTTGCATTACAGGGAGCCCGAACCAGGCAGTCTTTTTCATTTTGAATCACAACTTACTTCATGCCCCTGGGATACAAAAAATCAATTACTTTTTTTAAATATCAATGCAAAGAAACTTAACCTGAACATGGTGCCACCAGGC
>DAOLYC010000289.1:0-3719 GCA_035425605.1 Ferruginibacter sp. | reverse complement strand
TACGCTAAAATTGATTTTCCTCCACTTGCTGCACAACAATCCCAAACTTGTAAATCTCCATCTTTGTGTTTATTTTCTTTTAAAATATCTAAAACATTTTGCGAATTATAATCCTGAACAACCACTTCAATATCTACCTGCACAATTGTATCAACTTTTACTGCATTAGGTAAAGCAATGCAATCATCAGCGTATAATTTAAAATTAATACCAGCTTCGTGTATCTTATTAAGTGTGTTATTTTTTTTACCGGGCCTAATTCGCAAAAACAAATCCGGTTGGTAAAAAAACGATTTATTGAAAACATGCGAATCAATACCTGCGCTTAATTCATCAGCATAAGGAAAAACAGCAGTTAAATTTACATTGGCAATTATACATTTTTCTTCAAGAGGGTTATTTATTATTTCATTCCAATTAGGTTTATGAAATTGTAAAAACGCATTGTTATCTCGTTCGCATAAAAAAACAGCAATAATTATTTTTTCTTCAATGGGTAATTGTGGCAGGGCTTTTCCCAGACGAAAATAATTATAACAAAGTGCAGTAATTTGTTTCCTGTCTTTAGAACCATATTTTTTTTTTGCTGAAAAATATTTTTTGATAAAAACAGCAAAGGGAATTTCTCCTTTGTAATTTTCGATAATATTTTTTGCAGTATTTAAATAGGAGTGATAACGCATTAAGCAAAAATAAGCCTGCCATTTTAATTACAGGTTTCAATATATTTAATGCTGATTTATAATTCCAGCAAGCTTTTCACTGGATCTTTTCCAAAAAGCATCAATGCCGGGTTTTCGAGCAGTTCTTTTACCCTCACTAAAAAACCAACCGACTCTCTTCCATCAATAATTCGGTGATCGTAACTTAATGCTACATACATCATGGGTTTTATTACCACCTGGCCATTAACAGCCATGGGCCGTTCTACAATATTGTGCATACCCAGTATAGCGCTCTGTGGAATATTAATAATTGGCGTACTCATCATAGAGCCAAAAATACCACCGTTGGTAATGGTAAAAGTGCCTCCGGTCATTTCTTCAATTGTTAGTTTATTTTCTTTTGCTTTAGTGGCCAGCTCTATTACTGCTGTTTCGATGCCAGCCATACTTAAACTTTCTGCATTGCGTATAACCGGTACCACCAGGCCTTTGGGTGCACTTACGGCAATTGAAATATCGCAAAATTCATGAAAAATTATATTTTCCCCGTCAATATAAGCATTTACAGAAGGCCATTCCATTAAAGCATACGTGCATGCTTTTGTAAAAAAACTCATAAAACCAAGGTTAACTCCATGCAGTTCTTTAAACTTATCCTTATACTTTTTTCTTATCTCCATAATGGCGCTCATATCCACTTCATTAAAAGTGGTAAGCATGGCCGTTGAGTTTTTTGCTTCAACCAGTCTTCTGCTGATGGTTTTACGCAGGTTACTCATTTTTTGTTCCCGTTCGTTGCGTTCAAATAAAACAATACCGGGCTTTCTTCCAGGATTATTTATGGCATCCATCACATCCTGTTTTACAATTTTTCCATTGCTCCCCGATGCTGTTACTCCTTTAATATCTACTTTTTTATCGGCAATAATTGCTGCGGCAACGGGTGTTGCTTTAATTTCTGGTTGTTGATTTTGCTCTGAAGTTTTAGATACAGTTTCTTTTTTCGGCGCTTCCTTTTTTTCTGCAACTACTACTTTTTCTTCTGCCACTACTTCAGGTTTTGCCGCATCAGTATCAATAGAACAAACTACATCTCCAATATTTACTGTATCGCCTTCTTTAACTAAAGTTTTTACAACTCCCGCTTTTTCGGCATTAAGTTCAAAAGTTGCTTTTTCACTTTCAAGTTCAGCAATCACTTCGTCCCTTTCAGCATAATCTCCATCTTTCTTATACCATTTTACGAGGGTTACCTCACTGATGCTTTCGCCCACTGTTGGTACTTTTATTTCAATTGACATCTAACGTAATTTAATGTTGGACAAATTTCGGGGAAAATTAAGGATAATTAAAATTGAATTCAATAAAACAAGGTTCTTAGCAGCATAATTAAGAATTAAGTTGCTGAAATTTATCTCAATAAAAATATGATTGCCATAAAAAATTATACTCCCAGGTAGGCTTTAAGAAGTTTACAGCGTGAAGTGCTACGAAGTTTAGTAATGGCTTTATCTTTTATCTGCCTAACTCTTTCACGAGTGAGATTAAAATGTTCGCCAATATCTTCCAGGCTAAGAGCATGATCTAGCCCAATACCAAAAAAGAAACGGATTACATCTTTTTGCCTTTCGGTAAGTGTACTAAGAGAGCGGTCTATTTCGGTTTTTAAAGATGCTTTAAATGCCAGTGCGTCATCGGTTTTTTCTGCATTTTGGTTTATCATCACATCAATTAATGTACTGTCTTCTCCATCAGATAATGGCTGATCCATACTTACATGGCGAACCGATGAGCCAAGTGCGGCAGCAATTTCATCAACCTCTATATCAAGTAAAAAAGCAAGTTCTTCAGGCGTAGGTTCTCTTTCAAATTCCTGTTCTAATTGCGAAAAAGCTTTACTGATTCGGTTTGTTAACCCTACTTTATTTAATGGTAAACGAACTATTCTCGACTGCTCAGCCAATGCCTGCAAAATACTCTGCCGTATCCACCAAACTGCATAAGATATAAATTTAAAGCCTCGTGTTTCATCAAAACGTTGTGCTGCTTTTATTAAACCCAGGTTTCCTTCATTAATAAGATCGGGTAATGTTAAACCCTGGTTTTGATATTGTTTGGCAACAGATACTACAAAACGAAGATTTGCTTTGGTTAATTTTTCTAATGCGGCCTGGTCGCCTTGCTTTATTTTGATGGCAAGCTTAACTTCCTCTTCAGGAGTTATCAAATCAACTCTTCCAATTTCCTGCAGGTATTTCTCTAAACTTTGACTTTCACGATTTGTGATTGACTTAGTGATTTTAAGCTGACGCATACTCATAAGTCTGTTAATTAAAAAGTTAAAGTAGAAATTGATTTTGGGTTAACAACTTGTTAAAAACTACCGCAGTTATTAACGTAATTTATACTTTTTATGATATGCTGCCAAAAATAAAAAACTAAAAGACTGGATTTCAGTAATTTCTACGTGATCTTGTTTAATATTTGTACAATCAACTTAAAACAAAAAATAAAGAAAGAAATAAATTATTCTGTAGATTAATTTGTTATTATTGCAGCATAGCAATGATATTTAAATATAAAAAATGAGTAAAAAAGTTCTATATACACTTGAATTCCCTGTAAGATGCTCGCCTTCTATCTTGTACGAATTTTTAAGAACTCCGGCAGGTTTGCAGGAGTGGTTTGCCGATAAGGTGGATGAACACGAAGGAAAATTTAGTTTTAGTTGGAATGGGACGGTAGATAAGGCCGATTTGCTTGAAAGTGAAGAAGCGAAATTTGTTCGTTTTAGATGGGATCACATGGCTAAAGATGAATATTTTGAATGGCGTATTGATAAATCGGAAGTTACCAACCAAACCATACTGGTTATTAGTGATTTTGCAGAAAAAAAAGATATTAAAGACCAAAGCCAGTTGTGGGATTACCAGGTTAAAGATTTATTTCATAGGCTGGGAAGTTAATGTTTTAGTAAATCAATAAATTGGGTAAAAGTATTTTCCAGCATTTGGGGAATGTGTTGCCATTGCTGTAAAGGAAACATTTTAGCCA
>DAOLYC010000288.1:0-3747 GCA_035425605.1 Ferruginibacter sp. | reverse complement strand
TTGCATAGCTACTTTACTTAGTACGTTTATACTGGTAAGTGTCGATCCCATTTCATCATGCAGGTCTCTTGCTATCTTAGTACGTAATCTTTCTTCGGAGAGGTATTTAGAAATTCTTTCGGCACATATACCTGCAATTTTTTTTATTACACGTAGATGCCTCTTTGTGAAAAATCTTTTTTGAGGATGTTCCGAATCTATTACTGCAAATACTTTTCCATCAATAAAAACAGGTACAGTTATTTCAGAAAATCTATTTTCATCATCAATGATATATCGTGGGTCTTTACTTGTATCGGGTATAAGTAAAGGCTTTCCGGTACGGCAAACATACCCTACAACACCTTTATCAATGGGAATTTCTAACAGGTTTATTATTTGCCTTTTATCGTTGCCAGGTGTTTTGGGGCCGGCAGCAGCACGCTGTGTTAATACATCCCTATGTTCTTCTTTTTGATAAATCACACAGTCTTTAAACCCAAGCAATGAAATACAATTTTGTGCTGTATCCCAAAAGATATCATCTATGGTTGACTGTCCATATAGCGAAGTAGCAAATGCATTTAATTGTTCTTCTTCCTTTAATTTCACTAACAACGAATGTACAATCCAATATACCACACCTATAACCAATATAAAAAAAAGTGATACAAACCACCAGGTTTGCCAGAAACGAGGTGGTATTTTAAATGATAAACCAGTAAGGTTAGCTACAACTTTATTACCATTAGTAACAGCTCTTACTTTAAAAGAATAATTTCCTTCGGGCAGGTTTTGATAAGTGATTTCGTATTTTTTCCCAGCTGGTTGCCATTGCTTATCGTAGCCGTTAAGCATATATTCAAATTCAAGTTCATCAAACCCGCCATAATATAATGCAGCAAATTGTATTGTTACCGAATTAGTTCCATAAGAAAGATTTAAATTTTCGTATTTTTTTTCTGGTACAGTAAATATTGATTTCCCGTCAATTTTTATTTCTGTAAAAATTAATGGAAATGGTTGAACGGGCACTTTTTTTTGTGGATAATAAATCAGCAGTCCGCCACCAACTCCTATTAAAAGTTCATGATTTGATGCAGCGTAATAAATATTATGGGGTATGCTAAAATCATTTACATAAGTGGAAAATTTAAATAGCCTATTATCTTGTATATTTCTTAAAGCTGTGCCGTTTGTATGCATAGCCAGTATTCCACTGCCCGATAAATACCAAATTATAGAATCGGCGCCGGTTGCAACAGAAATGATGTTATTGGTAACCATACCCATTCGCATATCAAACTTTGAAAAGGCCTTTTCAAAAGGCTGTCCCCTGTTATAACGCATTAGCCCTCCGGAATTGGTTGCCACCCAAATATTATTTTTCTCATCTGCACATATATCATCTATCAACAGTAATGAGGCATAGTCTTTTGTTTTTTCAGTTTCTATAAATGTTTCCAGTTTTTTTTCTGAAAGATTATATTTAAACAAGCTGTTACCAAAAGTGCCTATCCAAACTTCCTTATGTATATTATCGGCATACAAACTACTTGCAGATGTTTCTAATAAAAATGCAATGCTGTCTTTTAATTTTTTAAATTGGCCCGTTGCAGTAATGTAGTAGTAAATGCCATTGTGAAAAGATGCAAACCAATAATTACCTTCAGCGTCTTGCGCCATATCTCTTTACACTACATCGCTATCATTATTTGGCATTTTAAATTTGGTGAATAACTTATTGGCACGGTCGTAGCGGTAAACATTATTACGGGTAAGCAGCCATAAATTTTTTGAACCATCTTCTGTAACCATATTACAACCCATAAGCTGGTTTCCTGCCTTATCTTTTGTTACCTTATCAATTTTACCAGTTGTTTTGTTGATAATATAAACCGCAGCAGGAGCAATAAAACAAACAAAATAACAATTAGAGATACTGTCAAAGTAAACACCAGAAACATTATTTTGCCCATCCATATCTCCACCGGGAACAAGTGGTAAAAATGTTGAGTTTAAATTTACCTGATCTATACTGCTGATGCCATTAGGCGTACCTATCCATCTTATACCTGTATTATCTTTATAGATGGCCGTTGCACCACCGGTTAAAAGTGTTCCTGTTAACGGTATTGAAACCGGGAATGCAGCCTGATCTGTATGTGGATTTATTTTAAGTAACCCCTTTTCTGAAGCCATCCAAATTTCATTTGAAGGTTCATTTACAAATTCAACAGATGGATAATGTTCGGGCAAAGGTTTTATTTGCTTATACAATTTGCTTTTTTCATCGTAACAAAAAAGACGTCCGCCTTGTGCTGAGAGATAAACTTTTTTATCAGCACTATCATAAAATAAATCATTTACATCGCCATAATATCCGGCGCCAATAAAATTAAATTCATTTGTTTTTATGTCCAGGATAACCAATCCTTTTGTAGTGCCCAGCCAAAATTCAGTTTGACTTTTTTTTACAAACCGATGAATACTGTTGTATTTGCCTTTATTAATGGCATTTAGGTTTTGTCTTGCATACTGTGGCCAATTGTAATAAGTAAACTTCTTTTTGTTGATATCGTAACTGGTAAACTCAAACACATCAGATGCAATCCATAGCAATCCTGTTTCATCAAACCACAATTTCCAAACTAAAATATTGGGGATTACATTTTTTGATTTTTTAGTACCAGGTAACAGTACTTCCCATTGATCCGTTGCCGGATTATAACAATTGAGTCCATCCATGGTAGCCACCCAAATACGGCCAAATTTATCGCCTGCAATATCATTGATGGTTTCGTTTGATATGGAATTCCCTTTTTGGGGCCTGAAAATTTTAAATGAATGTCCATCATACCTGTTCAAACCGTTTTTTGTACCTATCCAAAGAAACCCTGTTTTGTCTTTATAAAAACAGGTAATCCTGTTGTTTGAAAGCCCAACTTCTATGGTTATGTTTTTACTTTTATGATAAAGCTGAGCAATACAAATATTGCTGCATGAAAGTAGCAGGTATAAAAAAGTAAACTGTATGTATAAAACAGATTTCAGCAAAAAAAATATTAAAATTCAAATTTACTGTTTTTAAACTGTGTTAAAAATACCCTGATAAGATTAGAGTTTATTAGCAATAATAAGCACATTCAAACATTTGTATTTGCAAAATAAAATGCCTCAACAAAGTTTGTTGAGGCATAAAACGGTATTATTATAATTAAAAATCTTATTGCTGATCGTAATCTGTATCCCAGGCAGTGCCATCATCGCCTTTTTGTCCTTCCATTTTAATCATAAAGTTTTTGGCCGGGAAATATGGTTTCATGTGTATATCAAGATGAATCTTGTCTTTTTGCACAGGATCCTGTTCAAAACGCTTAATGGTAAAATCTTCAATCAATTTATCGGGGCCGGTAATACTATCCAGGAATTTAACGATTTGGCTCATTAAATCTTTACGTGTATTGGCATTAAAATTTTCAAAAGCCCGGCGGTTTAAAAAATCCATCATTACTTTGGTTACATAATCAAACACCCGAACCACAGAATAAGTTTGTAATCCCAGGTTATCGCCATTAAATAAAGTTTTTGCAGAAAAGGCCATTACTTTTCCATATTCATTAACCATGGGAACCAATCCCATTTTTTCAATATTGGCAATTTCACTTTTTTTCAATTGAAATTTAACGCCGTCAACTTCATTCATGCTGCCAAATTTTTTACCGGCAGTAACCTGGCTCATTAAAGTGCGATATACTTTACCAGCCA
>DAOLYC010000287.1:0-3747 GCA_035425605.1 Ferruginibacter sp. | reverse complement strand
TTATTTAAAACTACCTATGCTGCCAAGTAATACCTATGTTATTTAAGCAGCTTTTTTATAATTTTTGTTTATGAATATGTAAAATTGTGTAATACACCCAATAAAAATAAAAAGCCTGAATTTTTTTTCAGACCTTTAAAGAATGTATTAAAACTTAGGACAAGGAATGCCTTTGTAATCAACAGGCCTTTTAATAAATATTAATGAAAATTCAGATCCACCACGTGAAGCAGTAGCGGCTTTTAAATTGGAGATATTAAAATCATAACTAACGCCAATTCTTAATCCGCCAAATTCTAAACCAACATAAGGAATAATTGCATCATTAAACCTAACCCAACTACCAAGATAAATAGCAGCAGGTTTTTCTTCATCCTGGTTAACATTTGCAGCAATGGCAGCGCCAACAATGGTTTCGCTGGCTTTGTTTTGTATTTGATGTATGGCAGATACATGTAAAGTTAACAGGCTGGAAAGTGGTAACGAGCCACCGCCATGCATAGAAATTCTACCACTTAAATACCAATTCTTATCTTTAAATCCAACTTTTGGTCGGTTGATATGATACATAGATGCGCCCAGGTAATAATTGTTTGAACCATTGCTGGAGCCAGAAAATAAAAGCCCTGCATTTACATCAAAATAACCTTGTTGGTTACCATTTAAAATTACATCCGACGTTGTACCGGTAAAACCGTTTTGGGTAAGCATGTCTTCAAATGTAAGTTTAGAAATATCCAGGTTAAGGCTTGAGTAAGTAGCCTGGAAACCTGCGCCAATGGTATTATATCCATCTTCATCCAATGCTTTATGATAGCTCATAGAAACAGAACCGTAATTAAGTTTTAAAATATTATTGGCACTTGCATCTGTAAGGCCGGATATGCCTACACCAAACACATCACCTTCTGGAATTCTCTTTTTTAAAATTGGAAAATCGAGAGAGGCACTAGTAGTTACGTAAGCTTTTGGTATAGATGGCCATTGATCACGATGGTTTGCTGCCAGGCGCCAGCTACCACTAAACTTTCCTGTAAAGGCAGGATTTAAGGTAAGCGGAGATGCAAAAAATTGCGAAAAATGCGGATCCTGAGCTTTTACAAACTGGAAGGCAAACAAGGTACAGATTAGTACTATTAATTTTCTCATTTTCATAAACTATTGTAAGCAATAAAGATAGGGATTTACAGTAAAATGCTGCATATAAATACTAATAACGGTAATATTTTGCTTTAATTATGATTTATAGGTAATAACTACATTGCTTTAATTTAAAAATATAAGTTTACGATAAGTTTGAGTTGTTTATGGATTATATATGGATACGATACGTAGTTAGATTAAAATATCAATTTTTTATCCTTGCATTTTAGAACCAAAAGCCAGGTCGCCTGCATCTCCCAGGCCGGGTACAATATATCCTTTTGCAGTTATTTCATCATCAATATCTCCACACCAGATAGTTGCTAGTGGGAATGCCCGTTTTACATATTCCAAACCAACAGTACAGGCAATGGCACAAGCAATATGTAATTGTTTTATTTCGCCTTCTTCCTTCAAAAATTCAATTGATTTTACCAGCGATGAGCCGGTTGCAATCATAGGATCACTTAAAATAACTACCCGTCCTTCAATTTCGGGGCAGCTCATATATTCCATATGAATATCAAAACTGCCATCGGGGTTATGTTTACGATAAGCGCTAATAAATGCATTATCACCTTTATCAAAATAACTAAGTAAACCAGTATGCATGCCCAGTCCGGCACGTAAGATAGTTGCTAATACCGGCTGGCTTTTTAAAACCTTGCTGATGCTGGTGCCCAATGGTGTAGTTATCTCTTTTTCTTCCCACTCCATTTTTTTGCTAATCTCATATCCAATCACTTCTGCAATACGTTCCAGGTTACGCCTAAATCGCATACGGTCTTGCTGTATTTCCATATCTCTTAATTCGCTCACCCAGTTGCTTACTAAAGAATGTTGTTCGCTTAGATTGATGACCATATTGCTAATTTTATTTTACCCTTAATGTGTTTGCAACACAGGCAAAACTAAATTAAAAAAATAAGCATTTCGTTTTATTTTAACATAGTCTTTCACAAAAATGTATTTTTATTGTATTTAAATTTTTATATCAAATACTATATGACCTGTAAACAATAAAAAATTTACCCATGAAAAAGACAATTGCAGTTTTAATATTGATAAATTTTGTTTTTGCAGCCTGCAACAGCAAAGAAAAAGAAACAAAGACAAAAGACAAATACGAACAAACAAAAGAAACACTTGCAGAAACCGAAAAGAAAAACCCAACCCGTTTTTTAACTGTGGATGGAAAGGATAGGAAAAACCTGATTGGGCAACGGGTAATTAAAGGCACTATTAGCAACAAAGCTACAGTTGCCAGTTATAAAGATGTTGATGTTGAACTTTCTTTTTTCAGTAAAACAGGTGCCCTACTGGAGAAAGATCATGAAGTGATTTATGAAACCATTGCTCCGGGTGGCATATCAAATTTTAAAACTAAATATTTTGCACCCAAAGGCACCGATAGTGTGGCTATGAAAATAGTTGCAGCCAAGGTAGAATAATTATGCTATAAAAAACTAAAACTATCTCCATCAAAAAGCCCCCGATCACTAAGTTTTAAATGTGGTATTACCAGTAATGCCATAAATGATAAAGTCATAAATGGTGCAGCTAAAGTAGATTCCATTTCATCTTTCACCATTTTATCAATGGCGGTATAAGCTTTGGCAATTTTATAACCATCTTCGTTGCTCATTAACCCGGCAACCGGTAAAGCTAAAACCATTTCTCTTTTTTTACTTACGGCGCTCACACCTCCATTTGATGCAATTACCAGGTTAACTGCTTTCATCAGGCTTTCATCATCAACTCCCACAGCAACTATATTGTGGCTATCGTGTGCCACCGAAGATGCAAGGGCACCCTGTTTTAATCCAAAATTTTTTATGAATGCTTTTGCAACCGGTGCATGTTTGTATCTGTTAACAACTACTAACTTTAAAATATCTTTATAAATATCGCTTTCATAAACATTATTAATTACTGTAGGCTTGCAGGCATGTTTATTAGTTATCAGTTGCCCATCAAGCGCTTCAATGGCATAAATATTTTCTCCAAAATCCGAGATTGAAAATTTAAAGTCAGAAACTAATCTTTCGCTGCAATTAAAATTGTTTAGCAAATCTGCCATTTCACATTGTACCAGCGATTTGCCTGCTGTTGCAACCAATTGGCCATTAATAAATGTTTTAAGCACTTTAAAGTTTGTAAGGTCTTCCAGTAAAATAAAATCTGCTGCTTCGCCTTCCTGTAACAAACCAATATTCATTTTATAATGTTGTACCGGGTTTATACAGGCTGCCTGTAAAACTTTAAACACATCAATACCTTTAGCAACAGCCCTGGCACAAAGTTGATTTATATGTCCATCTGCTAAACTATCCGGATGTTTATCGTCGCTGCAAAACATCATCATGGCATAATGCTCATGCATCAAATCAATCAAGGCTTCAAAATTTTTAGCAGCGCTTCCTTCACGAATTAAAATCTTCATGCCATACTTTAATTTATCCAACGCTTCATCAGCGGTAAAGCATTCATGATCGGTACTAATGCCTGCATCAATATATTTTTTTGCATCGCTGCCCCTCAATCCGGGTGCATGCCCGTCAACAGGTTTTTTGTATTTTTTTGCAGAAGCAATTTTTTTAAACA
>DAOLYC010000286.1:0-3752 GCA_035425605.1 Ferruginibacter sp. | reverse complement strand
TTACAGACCTTGCATCCAAAGGGCAGGTTTTAAATTATATCAATTTTTTACGTGCCAATTCTGTAAGTTCTCCTTTATATCGAATAGGTGTTGGCCAGGATGCTAAAAACGTAACACAATATATCATAAACATTGGCCAGGGAGGCACTACCCTGCCCGACCGGGATTATTATTTAAAAAACGATGCCCGTAGTACAAAAATACGCACCGATTATGCTGCCTATATTGCAAAGCTTTTTTCGCTATGCGGATTGGAAGAGTACAAAGCTTTAGCCAATTCATTTACCATTATGCATATAGAAACGGCATTAGCCGCTGCTCAAATGAGTCGGGTAGAAATGCGGAATCCGGCTAAACTTTATAATAAATTTTCAGTGTTGGGCTTAACAGCTAAAACACCAAACTTAAACTGGCAGGATATTTTGCCACAACTTGGTTATAAAATAAAAGCCGATAGCCTAATAGTAAGTAATCCAAAATTTATGGAGTCGGTAGATTCTTTACTTAATGCCATTTCGTTAACCGATTGGAAAATATATCTGCAATGGAATGTGATGAAAGATGCAGCGCCTTACCTAAGCAGTGATTTTGTAAAAGCAAACTTCATTTTTAACCAGGCCCTTAGTGGCCAAAAAGAACAAACCCCTCGCTGGCAACGCATGAGTGGTTTAATTGACAGGCAACTCGGCGATTTACTGGGCCAGCTATATGTAGAAAAATATTTTAACCAGGATGCTAAAGTTCGTATGCTTGAACTGGTTAAAAACATGGAAAATACTTTTGACAGCCGAATAAAAAAATTAGACTGGATGAGCACCGAAACCAAACAACGAGCATTGGCAAAATTACATGCCTTTGTAGCAAAAATAGGATTCCCCGATGTTTGGAAAGATTATAATGGGCTTACTATTGAAAAGAATGATTTTTTGGGTAATGTACACAGGTGCAATCAGTGGCATTATCAATATAATATCAACAAACTGGGTAAACCAATTGATAAAACTGAATGGGGCATGACAGCACCAACGGTAAATGCTTATTACAGCGCACAAAAAAATGAAATAGTTTTTCCGGCCGGCATTTTACGTTTACCTTTTTTTGATTTTAAAGCAGATGATGCCATTAACTATGGTGGCATTGGTGCTGTTATAGGCCACGAAATGACGCATGGATTTGACGACCAGGGGCGCCAATATGATGCGGATGGCAACCTGAATGATTGGTGGACAAAAGCTGATGCCGATGAATTTAAAAAACGTGCCGACGAAGTTGTAAAACAATATAATGCTTATACCATGCTTGATACATTACATGTAAATGGAAGGCTTACACTGGGAGAAAACCTGGCCGACCTTGGTGGTTTAAGTATTGCCTATGAAGCTTTTAAAAATACTAAAGAAGGTAAGGGCAATAAAAAAATAGATGGGTTTACACCCGATCAGCGTTTCTTTTTAAACTGGAGCCAAATATGGCGTAATAATATTTTACCCGAAGCTGCTGCCCAACGCATACTTACCGATAGCCATTCACCAGGCATGTATCGCAGTAATGGACCATTAACCAATATGGATGCATTTTATAAAGCCTTTAATGTAAAACCCGGCGATGCCATGTACAAAGCTCCGGATAAAAGAATAAGAATATGGTAATTAAAGACATTAAAAAACGGGATGCTTTTGTTTGCATCCCGTTTTTATAAATATTCATATATGCTAATAAAATAATTATTGCATCAAATTAAAATCTGGTAAATTTTAATATTTACACATAATCATGCTTATACAAAAATGGTATTATAAAAACCACACATAAGGCGGTTATTATTATTATACCTGTAAGTAATTCCCTGAATTCGATCGTTAATGAAGGTATGGCCGATCTTTGTATAGACTGTGTGCCAATAACCATCAAGGCTGTTAAAACAATACTTACCCCCTGAAAAACATACCTGCCATTCTTTATATAATGCTGAAAAAAGTAAAAAATAATTCCAGCCAGGGTGGCAAGTATCAACATGGCAAAAATAATTGTGGAAACATTAATCATTTCCGACAAATGAAAGCCAATGGCATACCTTGTAAATGCATTAAACAGTAAGCACAATACAGTAGCAGATATACCAGCAAAAAGTCCTGCCAAAAGAGATTTCGAAAATTCTGTTTGATCATAATCGTAATTCATAAAAGATAGTTTAAGTTGGAAAATAGCAGCCATCCAATTTACCATTTCATAATATTGTTTAGCTGTTTGGCATAAAATTACTACGATAATATGTTGTTGAAATGTTATTGAGGTAAAAACGCCTAATTTCAATGTTCATTAAACCCATTTAATTATCTCTTCTATTACATGAAAAAGAATATTCTCAGTAATTTTAGTTTTCGGTATTATTTATTTTTACTTTAAACTGAATTAAATTTTATACCGGTTTATATTAAATAAAATGAACAAATTATTTCTCTTTGTATTATTATTTTGCATAGGATCCGACGCCTTTTGTCAATCCGTTTATCCCTACCAGGATATAAAATTGGAAAGGCCATCAGACTATATTGAAACCGAACCTTTTGCATTATCTGCAGCCAATTATGTACTAACTACAGTATTTGATGAAGAAAGTGTAACCCGGCAAAATGCAGTTAAATTTTTAGCAACCTGGGTTTCAGGATCAAAAAAATATAATTTTTATACTCAAAATGTGGGAGAATATATCAGAAGCGATTTAAACTTGCTGAGCCTGTTTTTTGCGGCTATGGTAAAATACAACCTGGAGCATAAAGAAAACCCTGCTGATGCAATTACCGTTGAAAAAAATGCATGCAAGATAGTTTTGGAATATTGTAATAATCCATCGAACAAATTTAACCTTAAAAAGAAATTCAGGAAAAAACTTGAAGAAAACTAAAAGTTTTTTCATTAAAAAAAGTACATGAATAAAATAATTGGCATAACAGTTTGGTTTATATTTTCATTTACAGTTGTAATAGCACAGCAAAACACTGTAGCTAGTATAATTGCCGAAGGCATTAAATTACACGACAGGGGCGATTATACCGGCGCCATTGAAAAATATAATCAGGCATTAAAAATTGACAAGCATTCGCAACAGGCAAATTATGAACTGGCATCAACCTATTTTGCTTATAAAAAATATGACGAATCCCTAACTTATTGTAATAAAGTGATAGCAGCCAATAATGGATACGTAGACCAAGCCTATATTTTAAAAGGATCTACTTTGGATATAACAGGCAAACATACACTTGCATTAAAAACTTATAAGGAAGGAATAAAAAAATATGCCAATAACAGCCTGCTATATTATAACCTGGCCTTAACAGCTTTTAACCTTAAAGAATATAAAGATGCCGATGATGCATTAATGAAAGCTTTAAAATTAAGTCCGGCACATGCCAGTAGCCATTTATTACTTGGTTACAGTATGAGTATGCAAGGATATCGTATAAAAAGTATTTTGGCGCTCAGCAATTTTTTAATGCTTGAACCAACGGGTAAAAGAGCCGAAAGCGCTTTGGCGCTTTTTGATGATGAATTAAAAAAGAATATTTCGGTAAAAGACAGTACTGAAACAACAATTACAGTTCCTGTTTCTAAAAAAACTGATGCATTCAGTTCTGCCGATTTCATGCTAACATTGTTGCAATCATCAAATAATAACGAAGCCAATAAAGGCAAAACAAAATATGAACTGTTATCTGAGAATATGAAATCGTTGTTTTCGATGCTGGCTG
>DAOLYC010000285.1:0-3755 GCA_035425605.1 Ferruginibacter sp. | reverse complement strand
AGGCTGAATACCAGGATTAAATCGGCCAGTGGCGCTAAAAAGGGTAATATGATTTGAAAAATTAGAATGTTGGGTAAAGCTATCATACCAAAATTTTTATACTTTGGGTTAAAAACAGCATCCCGGTGTTTCCAAAAACTTTGCATTACACCAAAACTCCACCTGAACCTTTGTTTTAAAAATTGCTTCATAGTTTCCGGTGCTTCGGTATATGAAATGGCGTTATTGCAATTTGCAATTTTATAACCGCAGCGATGAAGGCGCATGGTAAGGTCGCAATCTTCGGCAAGCGTATCGGTGGTAAAATACCCGGCATTTATGATGGCTTCTTTTCTAAAAACGCCTATAGCGCCGGGAATTACTGTAATACAATTCAGTAATTCAAATGCCCTGCGATCAAAATTTTGCGAAGTAATGTACTCAATACTTTGCCAGCGGGTTATTAAATTTACTTCGTTGCCAACTTTTACATTGCCGGCTACTGCTGCAATATTATCGCTGGTAAATTTTTTCATTAATTCTGTTACTGCATCCTTTTTTAATTGGGTATCTGCATCTATACAAACTACAAAATCGCTGTTAGCAATGTTAATGCCATAGTTTAAAGCCGATGCTTTGCCTCCATTTTGTTTACTGTACACCTGCACATTTTTTACAACATCAAATTCCTGCTTTACTTTTTTATAAGTCTCATCTGAGCTGCCATCATCCACAAAAATTACCTGCAGGTTTTCATAATCCTGGTTTAAAAGACTGGTAATGGTGCGGCATACATTTACTTCTTCGTTATATGCCGGTACTATGATGCTTACCAATGGTTTTGTGGTGGCAATAAAAGCTTTTGTTTCTCTTCTTTTTTGTATAAAAGCTATAATACCCATCAACAACATGCGGCCCACGGATAAGCCTATGCCAATAATAAAGAATGCAAATACAATCTGCCCTGTCCAGTAAGATACTTCGGCAATAAAAAAATTAAAGGAGTTTACCCAGCTTCTTTTTACCGGGGGCATTATGTCATCTCTTTTTTTACCCATTAAATCGGCAACAGTGGTAAAAATGCAACCACGTTTTTTAAAATAATCAATTATACGAGGCAGTGCCTCTACAGTTGGCTGGCGGGTTTCGCCACCGGCATCATGCAGTAAAATAATACTTGCATCATTAGCCTCGGCTATACGTATGGTGCGGTTGTAAATACTATCGGCATTCATTTTAGGATCCCAATCGTTGGGGTCTATACTTTCACCAACGGTTATGTAATTATGTTTTTTGCTGCGTGCAATGGGTTCTATTTCTTCAAAAGTATGTGGTTCGCTATCTGCATTATAGGGTGCCCTAAATAAAATTGTTGAATGGCCGGTAATACATTCTAATAAAACCCTGGTGCATTTTAATTCCAGGTCGGCCCGTTCGGGGCTCATGGTGGCAATATTATGATGGGTGAACGTATGATTACCTATTTCAAACCCGTCTTTATATTCCCTGTTTAGTAAAGGGATATTACTTTCTGCATTTAATCCTATTATAAAAAATGTAGCCGGTACTTTTTCTTTTTCAAGAATTTTTAAAATCTGAGGTGTAAAGGCGGCGCTGGGGCCATCATCAAAAGTTAGTATCATTTTATGACCCGGCCCCATAGGGGTTTTATCTTCTGCAAATTTTTCATAAACGTAACCTGATGGTAGTTGTAAATATTGTTGTTCGGCAATAAGCATTTCGGTTTTATCAACCTCCAGTTTAATGTTACCTGCTGCTGGTGTATAAATAATATCCAGCAATTCGCCTTCGCCAGAAGCAGTTGGTTTTTTATTGGGGTTAACAGGCAAGGCTTCGAGCAAACTAAAATCAAAAGGATTTTTTCTTAGTGATTCGGAACTTAGGCTTCGGCCATAAAAATTCCATATCCGGGGGTCTTCGCCGCCAAGATGCCACATGGCAGTGCCTGCAGTTGAATAGTCATCACTAAACCTTAAAATATTAAAAGTAGTAGCGGCATCGGTAAACCAAACTGAATGTTTTGCTTCGGTAGATGTATCGGTTTCTTTTTCATTAAAACTAAAATGCAGGTTGTAACTATCATTGTCAAACTGGATAGTTGAGTTTGATAGTTTTGCCATGTCTATGGCTGCATCATAAACAATATCCTGTACATAACTGCTATCATCATCTGTTACCCAGTCTCTTCCATATCCCGCTAGTCCTAATATTATTTTTGATGGGTCAATTTTATTTGCCAGCCAGTCTAATTGTGCTTCAATCCATTTTTGTGAAGATATGGGGCCTGCACCTGATGCATCATTATATTGGTCGTAAGCCATTAATATCAAGTAGTCTGTTGAAGAGGCAAGGTTTTTATAATCGTAATCTTCATTTTTAGGAGATACATCTATTGTTACTAAAAGATCTTTGTTGTGCAAAGCTTCGTACAGTTGCTTTTGAAATTTTGTAAACGGTTCATTATTTTTTTCTTCCAATTCTTCAAAATCAATATTTATTCCCTGTAATTTATAATGTGTAATGGTATCAACTATTTGCTGAATGATTAATTTTCTTTTTTCTGCATTGGAGAAAATGTTATGTGCCAGCCTACCATCAAAATCGCCAACACCGGTGGCATTCTTATTACTGTTGAAATTGGTAAATATGGGTTGAATGCTAAGTTTCTTTTGTTTCATTACAGCCAAACCGGCACTGTCTATACGGGTTTGAAGCTTATAGGTTATGGGGTCAATAAAAAACCATTCGGGGTAAATGCTGTTGAGTTTATCTCCGTTGTGCTGCAAATCGGTAAAAGAAGCTGGTTGCCAGGGCACATAAAAGGCCGCTCTTATTTGAGATGCATGAAGTTTTACTGCATTCAATTTTTTTATAGAATCCTCCTTTTGTTTTTTTATAAGAAAATCTCTGAAGCCTTTGAACTTTTTATTTAAAGGGGAACTTAATGTGAATTTATTATCGGGATTTAGTTTGTTCTGGTAAAATTTTGCCCTGTTCTTAATATCGGGTAAACCGGGATTTGTGCCATTTTTAATTGCTAATACAAGTACTGCTATTAAAAAAAGTATTAACAGCAAAACTATCCTGCTGGTCCATTTTATACTTTTCCAACGTGTGGGGTTATTTGTTTGAAATATTTGGGTACCGCCACTCATACAAAAATTATATTGAAATAATTATTTTACAAAACTGTGATTTGATTGGCGAAATATAAAATGCTTAACAGTAGTTTAACCAGTTTAAAATTATTTTACCAGCTATGTATAAAAGAGAAGCCCCTGTTGAAACAGGGGCCGTTACCAAAACTAACTGCTTATGAGAAAATTTGAATTTTTATTCTTTGATTATTATTACGCAAAACGAATGCCAAAAGTTTTTATTCTAATGTTAAGCTTTTCTTAATACAGTTTTTTGTTTTTTTGCCTCAATGAAATAATTAGGTAAATCATCCAATATCATTTGCTTTGCCAATAAAAAAGCCATATTGAACCTTCAATATGGCTTTTAAAATATTATATAACCTGGTTATTTTATAAATCCTTTTATCAAATCCATAAGCCCGCCACTGCCATTTTTGGCTTGCTGATCCTGGGCGCCGCCAGCCAATTGGCTAACTATATCCATAAGCCCACCGCCACCTTGCTGGCCGCCACCGCCGCCGGTAAACTGACTTATAAGGTCTTGAAAATTAAAACCGCTGTTACCGCTTGTTTGCTGTTGCTGTTGAACAACCTGAGTACTTTGTCCGCCGGTTA
>DAOLYC010000284.1:0-3760 GCA_035425605.1 Ferruginibacter sp. | reverse complement strand
TATGACAGTGTGGGCAACATTATAGAATTTATTGCAACACCATTTATTACAAATGATACAATACATATAAATGCCAATGAATATTTTCTTATTGATGTAAATAAACGTATCATTGGTTTGCACGGCCTTTCAGATCCTACAGACCCTTTATCAGCACAATTTGACGCATCATATTTTTATAATGTATCGGGTTACCTTACTTCAAAAATTTACGCATTTACCGCTGCACCAGGCGTACCTTTTTACAGAGTAATATATACTTATAATAATGGTAACCTTGTACAAATGGCGGCCACCGACCTGATAACAGGAGATGTTACCAGCAATGCAACAATGGAATATTATACTGATATCGTACCTAAGCGGTATTTATATATTTTTCCTGATGAAAAACTATATTCTTATTATAACCAGTTTTATAATTTTGGTTTAAGACCTTACAATGCTGTTAAGAAAATAACTGTAAGAAATTACGATCCCGGCAATGTGTTAAGAGATTCTGCAGTTTCCAGCTTCAGTAATTATATTATGAGCAGGGATACTTATGTTTTTAGTGCACAAATGACCGGTGATGCACAACCTTCTATTCCTGCACTTGCCGGAAAACTTAGCTTTAGTTACAAGTGTAAATAAAAAGCCTCCCATTTTAAAGAGAGACTTTTTTTTAACGCAGAAAAAACAGTATCGTTACATTTTTATTATTCTTTTATTTATCAGTGAATTTTGATAAGTAATGGAAAAAATATACATACCTGCAGGTAGCGTCTTTATAAAATCGAAACTACTCTTGTTCCATCCTTTTTTAGCCAGCCACTGTTGTGTATATATAGGAGCGCCAAATACATTATAAAAGCTTAAGGTAATAGTACCGTTTTCGGGCATCATATAATCTAACAGTAATTTATCTGTAACAGGGTTGGTGAAAGGCTTTATTTCGAAATTTATTTTACTATTACTTACTGCAATCACTTTACTGTACACAAAATTTCCTTTTTCATCAACAATCTTCAACCGGTAATAACTTATGCCCGAAATTTTTTCGGGGTCGGCAAAACTGTACGAAGCAATATTCTGATAAGGAATGGTAGCAATGGGTTTATAATCAATTGCGTTGTTACTTTTTTCCAATAAAAAATAACTTATGTTATTTCCAGTAGCTATCTGCCAGCTAAGATTGCTGTATGATTGAACTAATGATGCAGAAAAATTACTGATATTGGCATTTAATATAACTCCGCAATCAATAATATTTAAAAATATATTGCTGTTGTTACTGTACGAACAATTTATATTGGTAAGATTTGCTGCAGTAGTGGCAACAACCACTCTGTACCGGTGACCACTATCTGGCTGGTTGGCAATAAATGGAGGGTAATTGGCCGTATATTCCCATTGACCACCTACATAAGTTGGCGACCCGGTGCCGCTCACACCGGTATCTAACCAGGTAACCCCACCGTTTGTACTGCGTTGCCATTTATAAAATGTATAATTGGGAAACCAACATTTTATTTTTGATGATAATTCAACCAATGATCCATAACATCCTTTAAATTCAGGAGTGTAGTTTAATTCTATATTTGGCGCACAGGTAGAAAGGCTCACATCATCTATAGCCCAATCGTTACCACCTCCACCCGGCGAATTATTACGAATGGAAAGCGTAAAAGATGTTTGGCTCGAGCCAGTTAAATAAGTAAATCCTTTTTTCTCCCAAAGCCCTGTATAAGGAATATCACCAGTTGTATAATAGTCTATTCCATTTAATTGAAAAGTAAGATTGGGTTTTACACCGGGAGGGTAAGGTCCATTAAATAATGAATTCAATGCACCACGGCCATTACTATCGCAGGAACATTTTGGACATATATTCCTAAACCAGGCGCTAAAATCGTAATAAGTAGAAGGGCATAAATTACTAACATCTTGTTGTATGGCACGACTGGTAGCATAGCTTGCATTTACAACAACCATATATCCGCCGTTGGTTCCCACAGCAGTTGCCGGGTTACCAGCCGTTGGGCTGGCAGCCCCGGTATGGTCGCCAATAATATCCCAAACGGTAAACACTCTTGAACTGTGCGGATAAGCAACTCCATTATTATTAGCCCCGGTGGCGCTACTGTTATTGGCAATTCCATAACTGCCATCATTGGGTGCATTGCTCGAAAAATTTACAAATGTATAGCCAGGTACAATAGCTGATGCACTTCTGTTTTGTGTGGTGCCACTGCCAAATGTTCCATTATTTTCTATTACAGCATTGCCTCCAACAAAATTGGGACAAACACCAATATTCTGAAACAACATAAGGCTATTTTCAGGAAAGCTTGCAATAACCGGTGATCCTGATTGTGTGTATCTGAATGCGCCGCCATGCATGGTGAGTAATGTGTTAAATGGTAGTGCGTTTATTCTCACTCTAAATGATGCTACCATTATGCAAACGCCTCCGTAAAATGAAGGTTTTTGGTTGTATGCAATAGTGCCTGCACCTCCTGTACCAATGCCGGTATTGCCAGCATTGCCTGTACCATTGCCCATGTTAATACGCAAGGTTTTATTGGTATTGTTAAACATAGCCGCATCATCGCTTGCCAAATCTGAGTAAGATCTAAAAACAAGCCCTTCGTTAGTTAAAATTTTAAGCGAACCTGGCAGATAAGTAAAATTGGCATTTACAGTATCGTTGTACCTTACCTGCGATATAGAAAAAGAAGAAAAACTACCAACGGCTATTGAAGCCCTTATTTCAAGCGTATCACCGGGTTCAAATGTACCACCGGTTAAATTTTTTGAAACATTGATATAACTTTTTCCTGTTTGCACCTGTGCAAACAAAGGTTGCATATTAACCTGGATGGCCAGAATTAAAATGTAGAGGTAAATGGTTAAGTGTATAGTTTTTTTCATACGAATTAAGTTTTGTTATTAATAAATTGTAGAAATATTTTTTTTCTATTTGTGTTGTATATGATATGCTTGTTTTCATAGTTTTATTATTCAGTATTTACTGGGATGTTTGGGATAATGAAGAGGGTACTTTTAACCAGCAGTATGTTTCACAATGAGCGTAAAAAAATAAATCATAACTACCGTGTTATTTAAACGGGTTATTATAGAGGTTTATTTTGTAGGAGTAAGGCTTTAATCACTATACCGTAAAAAAAGATTTTTTTAGTTTTTTCATGCAGGGTTTACGTTGTAAAAACATTACAAAAAAACTATTAACTACGTAAAAATAGTTAGTAAAAACGAAGTATATTTACGTACGTTGTATAGTATTAAAACCTTGTATTGACGGGCATTTTAACTTTATGCCAATAAATACATACTGTTAAAAATAATTCCGGATTTTACCCGTTTACAATATAGAGAACCCTATATAATTACAAACCTTGTAGCAGCAGCTTATAATAACCAATTAAAGATTAGGCTTATGAAAAAGGTATTATGCAGCTTTGCCATCTTATTTTTTATGATTGCTTTGCAGGATGTTTTTGCACAAACTGAAACTTTTGCAAAGCGTACGGTTGCAAGCGGTTTCAATTCGGCATGGGAAATTGTGTATGGTCCTAATGATTCATTATGGGTTACTGAAAATAAAGCTTACAGCATTTCCAGGGTAAATATTATAAACGGAAATAAAACACAGTTGGTTAATCTGAGAGCTACCGATGCATCCATCAATTTCACTTCGGGAAGTGGCATACAACCGCAAGGTGGTCTCATGGGGTTGGCCATTCATCCCAATCTAAAT
>DAOLYC010000283.1:0-3764 GCA_035425605.1 Ferruginibacter sp. | reverse complement strand
AATATATTAGGTATATAAAATACAGGTTTATTTTTTAGCAATGCAGATTGCCTGGCACAATTGTATAACCATTTGCTTGGTGATACAAAAAAAAGATTATCGTTGGCAGCATATACTTTTTGTTTCTTTTTTAATTTTTTTTCGGCATATTTTTTTTCTTTTGTTTTGATAAATACAGGGCAGTTTTTACAATCTTTAATATAACCGTTACAATCAAAACTATAATGGCATCCACCGGTCATACTCCACATATCGTGCATTACAATTATTACTGGTTTTCCAAGCCGGGCTATTTGTCCAATATTATGTGGGTTTAAAAATCCATGTTGTACCCAATGTATGTAAATGTAATCCGCTGTTTTAATCTCTTTTAACCCTGTAATGTTAGATCCTGATGGTAAAAAAGAAAACATACCATACTTATTTACCTTATTGCGTGTCAAATATGTTTCAAGCCTGGTAAACAATCGGGCTATATATCGTTTTTTTCTTCCCAGGTAAACTATATTCTGAAGTGGATGAGTATCTCGCTGCAAAGAAATGATTGTTGATTGGATGCCGGCATCTAAAAAAGCATTTTGCAACCGCAGGGCCGACCTGCCGCCTGATTCAGTTGAATATTGCAATTGTACAATCTTAATCATTGCCCTTAATTATAATTGTATTTTTACCTGTACCATATACGGGCAGCAGATTTTTTATAAAATATATTATATACCTGTACCGGCGCTATTACATAACCAAATACGTTTGACACTATGGAAGAAAACAGGATAGACTCCACACCAAAATGAAAGCGCTTAATTAACAGGATAGATAAAGATAAAAACAGGATAGGAGTTATCAGCGATGAAAAAAACTGTATTCGCAAAGCCCCTATACCATTTATTACCGAAACAAAAATACTGGCAAACATCGTTACCGAAAAAAAGATATAACAAAGTAAAGACAATGAAAACTTAACATACACCACTTCCTTACCTACCCAAATATCATACACTATTCCCGACAAGCTAAGCATGATGCCTCCAAGTAAAATAAAAGGCACCAATATTAAGAGGTATTTTCTGATAGCATTTTTTATCCATTCCATATCGCCGGAATTGTATGCGTCTGTTACGCCGCTCCACAAAGGCGATAGCAGTATGGTAAATATCATTTGTAACGTAAAAAAATATTTATAGGCAATGCTATACGGTGTTACTTGCTCAGGCGTAAAATAATGAGCTATTAGAAAAAGTATCGATTCAAACTGAATAATTGCAGCAATTTGAAGCACAAAAAAACGTACTCCCAAAGTCATTATATCTTTTGCATACCTTTTCTTAACAAAGTTTAATGATGGTTTGTATTCTTTATAATCAGTATTAAAAAAGAAAAAATTTGACAATATTAAAATAAGTGTTGGCGCAATGCCAATTGCTAATGCCAGGTATAATAATGAACCATTTGTTGTTTTGGTAAGAATAAATATAATGACCAGTGAAAACAGTTGGCCTAGCATATCAATCAATGAGGCTTTAGCAGATTTTTGGTCGGCAATGAGTATTGTATTGATAATGCGAAAAATAAATTGAAGGCAGAAGTAAGAAAAAATAAGCATCGCCAATACAATTAATTCTTTTTCCATATTGGCGGGTACATTCAATAATTTATTCCAGCTAATGAACTGTGTAGCCACAATTAGCAATACCCACAATGCAATAAATATAATACCGATATAAAAATAGGTTGTACTTATATATGTTTTAGCCAGTTCTTTGTTACCATTGGCCTTTGCTTCTGCAAACCTGTTTCTGAGCCCGTGTGTAAATCCAATATCAAAAAAAGAAATCCAGGCCACCATAGAACTTAAAGTTACCCAAATACCATATTGCGAAGGGTTTACATAGTGAATGGTTAATGGTACTAAAATTAATCCTATTGCTATACTTACCCCTTTAATAAAAAGGGAAAACATAATATTTTTTTTTGCTTCAAGACTTCGGGGATGTCCTTTTGTAAAAAAATTAAGTGCCCGTTGCCACAAGCTGTCTATTTGTTTTTTAAAACCCATTTTTCTTTGCTGTTTTATGCAGATATAATAACCTGCAAAAAAGGTAAACAAGTTAATCAACTGGAAAATAATTTTGAACCTCTATCTTTTAAAGTAGTATTCCATATCCGCCAGCCGTATTATCTTTTCATTAAAAACTGTTATACTATTTTTTTAATCGTTGAAATGGCAGTTTTATTTATGAAGTTCATAAAAAAAATCAACCTATGCTACGTTGCTAATAATTTTAAAAATTACTTACAGGAAGCATAGGCTTATTTTTTGGACCTTGTATGTTTAAATTTTGTTTTGTGCCTGTGTTTTTTTTACGTTTTTAATATCGGCAGCAACCATTTCTTTAACCAGGGATGCAAGATCATATTTAGGTTGCCAGCCTAATTTTTCTTTGGCTTTTGTAGCATCCCCTATTAAAAGTTCAACTTCTGTTGGCCTAAAATATTCCGGATCTACAGCCACTACTAATTTGCCAGCAGGTAATTGATATGCAGCATTGCTGCATGATTTAACTACTCCTTTTTCTTTTACGCCTTCTCCAGTAAATTCCAGTTCAATACCAACTTCATCAAATGCCATTTTAATAAAATCTCTAACACTGGTTGTTATACCAGTTGCAATTACAAAATCTTCAGGTTTTTCCTGTTGTAATATCAGCCACATGGCTTCTACATAATCTTTGGCATGTCCCCAGTCTCTTTGAGCATTTAGGTTGCCCAGGTATAATGTATCCTGTATGCCTGTTGCTATAGCGGCTACTGCCATGGTTATTTTTCTGGTTACAAAAGTTTCTCCACGTAATGGGCTTTCATGATTAAACAGAATACCATTACATGCATATAAGTTATAAGCCTCCCGGTAGTTTACTACTATCCAATACCCATACATTTTTGCAACGGCGTATGGGCTTCTGGGATAAAAAGGTGTTGTTTCTTTTTGTGGAACCTCCTGTACCAAGCCATACAATTCTGAAGTAGAGGCCTGGTAAATTCTGGTCTTTTTCTCCAAACCTAATATACGTACAGCTTCCATCAAACGCAATGTTCCTATACCATCCGCATTGGCCGTATATTCGGGTGTATCAAAACTTACTTTAACATGGCTCATTGCTGCCAGGTTGTAAATTTCATCGGGTTGGGTTTCCTGTACAATGCGAATAAGGTTAGTACTATCAGTCATATCGCCATAATGTAGGGTAAACCTGATATTTTTTTCGTGAGGATCCTGGTATAAGTGGTCAATACGATTTGTGTTCATAAGTGATGACCGTCTTTTTATCCCATGTACTCTGTAGCCTTTACTGAGTAACAGTTCCGAGAGATAGGCTCCATCCTGTCCGGTAACACCTGTTATTAAAGCAGTTTTCATTTTTTATGCTGTTTTGTGGATTAGAGATAACAATATTATATCATTTCCTGTTTTCGAGGAAATCGGCATAAGCTTTTATTATACCTTCTTTTAGTGGAGTAGTATAACGCCATCCTATGGCATTTATTTTTGAAACATCCATTAATTTTCTGGGGGTGCCATCTGGTTTTGAAGTATCAAATACCATATTACCTGTATAGCCAATTACTTCTTTTACCAATTCTGCCAGTTCTTTTATACTTAAATCTTCGCCACAACCTATATTAATGAATTCTTTTTCATTATAATTATTCATCAAAAAAAGACAGGCATCGGCCAAATCATCGGCATATAAAAATTCTCTTTT
>DAOLYC010000282.1:0-3769 GCA_035425605.1 Ferruginibacter sp. | reverse complement strand
AACCCAGGTTTGTATGTGTAGCCGTATCGGTATAAACAATTTTACTGATGCGACAATCAATACCAACAATTTGGTTGTTATCCTGTGTGCTGTTTTCATCGCTATACTCTTTGGCGCAGGAAAAAAGTAAACATGAAAGGCTTATAAAACAAAAGGCTTTTATTTTTTTCATTGGTTAAGTTTCAAAATAATTTTACAAACAAATGTTTTTGTAAGTCTTAATAATTAAGTCAGATGGCAAATTTAATATAAACGCTGCATTAGCAGTTTATTTAAACCAATATACAAGTAAATTAATTTTATTGCCATTTTATACTGCTTATCATTATTATAAGGCAGTAAATTAACGCCAATTTGCAATAAAATTGTGCTACCGGGTAATTTTAAGAAATGTTTTATGAAACCTGCGATTCGTCGTTTACTATAGCATTAGTTTCTACAGTACGGTGGTTTTCATCAACATCCTTATTTTTAAAAAATCTTTTTTGAAAAACAAGGATACTTAACACCCCTGTAGTGATTGAGGCATCGGCAATATTGAAAATGGGCCTGAAGAACTCAAAATCATCGTTTCCCCAAAATGGAAACCATGAAGGGAAATGTCCTTTAATTACAGGAAAATAAAGCATATCTACTACATTGCCATGTAAAAAAGATGTATAGCCTTTTGCCGAGAAATTGGCCAGGCCGCTATAGCCAATGTATTCATTTATGGTTGGGTCAACCGTCATACCTTTATCAAATATCAACCCATAAAAAGAAGAGTCAATTAAATTACCCAATGCCCCGGCATATACCAACGCAGCACAAAAAATAAATCCACGGTGTTGTTTTTCCTTAATTATTTTACCCAGGTACCAGGTACCAAAAATTACTGCTAACATCCTAAAAATAGTAAGCGCCATCTTACCCCAATTACCGCCAAATTTCCAACCATAAGCCATGCCGGGATTTTCAACAAAATACAATTGAAAACCACTGCCAATTACCTGTCTCGATTCGTTTAAATGAAAATTTGTTTTAATCCACAACTTAAGCGCCTGGTCGGCAATTATTATCAATAAGATAATGAATGTTACTTGTTTTGCTTTCATAATGATTGGCAAAGATAAGCGATTGGCAGGATTGATGGTTACTGTTTAAGGGTTACTGTTTTTAGGTCAGAGTTTTTTTACTCTTCAAAATAAACACGCTTTACCCGTTGCGAAATACCAGTTAAAATTTCGTAAGGAATTGTTTGGGCCATAGCTGCAAGTTCGCTTACTGGCAGTTCTTCGCCAAAAACAATCACTTCATTACCATCCTGCACATTGGCTTCAGTTACATCAAGCATGGTCATGTCCATACAAATGTTTCCAATTACTGGCACCCTTTTTCCATTCACCAGCATTTCGCCAGTGCCATTGCTAAGTACTCGTGGATATCCATCAGCATAACCAATATTTACAGTGGCAATTACAGAATCTTTATCTACCACAGCATCACGGTTATACCCTACACTGTCGCCTTTTTTTATTTTTTTTATTTGGGAGATGGTGGTTTTTAATGTGGTAACATTTTTTAATTGTTGTTGCACTGCCGGCACTGCATCGGCCCCATACAAACCAATTCCCAGGCGAACCATATCAAATTGTAAATTGGGGTGCCGGTGTATGGCCGATGTATTGGCAATATGTTGTAAAAAACTGTAGCCTGTTGCAGTTTTAATTCTTTCGCAACACAATACAAAAGATTTTGCCTGTGCTGCGGTAAAGCCATCATGCAATGTAGAATCGCTTGCTGCCAGGTGAGAGAAAACAGATTGTATTTTAAAAACAGGCGTTTCAAGTAAAATGTTGCATAATGCATCCATATCCTGTTGTGTAAAACCCAGGCGGTGCATTCCGGTATCAATTTTTATATGAACCGGATAGTTTGTAATGCCTTCGTTTTTTAAAAAATTTGCAAAGCTTCTTAATATCGTAACAGAAAATAATTCAGGTTCCAGGTTATTTTCAACCAGTGCGTCAAAAGTTATTTCTTCTGCATTCATTACCATCACAGGCAGGCTTATACCAGCTTTGCGTAACGCTACTCCTTCATCAGTATATGCTACTGCCAGGTAATCTACCTGGTGAAATTGTAGCAGGTTTGCAATTTCAAAACTGCCACTTCCATAACTAAATGCTTTTACCATAGCCATCAATTTAACCCCCGGTGCAAGCATCTGTTTATATACATTTAAATTATTGGAAATTGCATTCAGGTTCACTTCCAAAACCGTTTGGTGCCTTTTTTCTTCCAGCAAATGACTTATCTGTTCAAAACCAAAAACCCGGGCGCCTTTAAGTAATATTGTTTCGTTAAAAAATTGCTGATTGCGAAATTGTTGTTTAAATGCTTCGGTTGATGAAAAAAATGCTGTTTCATTTATATTTTTAAATGCTGCTTGTTGTTCACTTATTTGTGTACCAATACCTATAAAACGGTTGATGTTTTTTTGCTCAAGCATGGCGGCAACATCGGTATATAATGCATCGTTTTTTTTACCCGATTGCAATATGTCGCTTAATACTACTGTTCGTTTATTATGTTGCTGCTGATGTTGTAAAAAATTAAGTGCTATGGTTAGTGAATTAATATCGGCGCTGTAACTATCATTGATGATAGAGCAATTGTTGATACCCTGTTTCAATTGCAGACGCATTTCTACGGGTCTTAACTGTAACATGCGACTGGCAATAGTTTCTGCACTGATGCCCATATACAACAATATGCAGCAGCATGTAATAGCGTTTTCAACAGAAGCGGTATCTGTAAACGGGATATTGAAATTTAATGGCTGCCCACCAAATTTTGTGTTAATGGTACTGTATGCATCCGTAGTTTTAATTTGTATTACTTGTAAAGTATCTGATTGATTTTTGCCCCAGGAAAACAGGTTTAACGCAGGTGCTGTATTTTCTTTAAACTCCTGTATGGTTTCATGCAGGCTTATATTATCAGCGCCATAAATAAGTACATGACTATGTATAAATAAGTTTAGTTTTTCTTTTGTTTTTTGAGCTATACTTATAAAACCTTCGTTGTGTGCATCTCCAATATTGGTTACAATGCCAATATCGGGTGCAATTATCTTTTCAAGCTTTTGCATTTCGCCGGTTAAGGAAATTCCAGCTTCTAAAATAGCTAATGTGTAATGTTCGTTCATTTGCCAAACGCTAAGCGGAACGCCTATCTGCGAATTATAACTTTTAGGGCTGCGTATGATATTATAATCCTGCTGCAGTAACTGGTACAACCATTCTTTAACGATGGTTTTTCCATTACTACCTGTTATACCAATAACAGGCATTTTAAATTGTGCACGATGAAAAGCAGTAAGTTGTTGAAGCGCTTGCAAAACATTTTGTACCTGCAAGAATGCTGCTTTGGGAAATTCATTTATTTTTTCATTGCTGTAGTTTGTATCAACAACAAAGCAACGAACACCCTGCTTATACAAATCATCAATAAAAGAATTACGTTGCCTGTGCTTGTTATCTAGTGCAAAAAAAACTGACTGTTGCGGAAACAATAATTTACGGCTATCAAGCAAAATATGTTGTATCACTATCCCTTCATCTTTGCCAGATAATTTTGCGTTGATGATGTTTGCTATTTGAGAGATATTGTACAAAATATGATTAAGTTAAAATATCAATCCTGGTAATTGGATGGCAGTCCCTTACGCTGGTGATAGATGGAATATATGATTGAGCCGGTAATACAAAAAACTATAACCAGCAAT
>DAOLYC010000281.1:0-3771 GCA_035425605.1 Ferruginibacter sp. | reverse complement strand
CCCACCAGAGTTTTTTGGTTTGTGCATTGAAATTGTAATTGATACCTGCATTTTGGTACATCATTTCTTTGCGTTGTAAAATATCAATGGGTGTAACCAACCTGCTGTAAAAAAAATTAATATTCATTCTCATTTGGTTAAACCATCCAATTGGTTTTGTCCAGTTATATCCTGCCCATGCTCCCTGGTCCATTGTATTGTTGTTGGTAAAATATCCAAAGTCGCTTTTATCGTATTTATCATTATAAAGATCCTGCCATACATTAAATGTAAAATGACCACTGGTTTTGGCTAAGTAAATACTATGAGCATACCCGGTAATATTTTTCCCATTTTTTCCCAGCAGGTTACTAAAACTTATATTACCACCAATATTCCATTTATTTTTTTTATCATTAAGATCAAATAAAGCCGAAGTAACATTAGCATCATAATCATTGCCACTACGCCATACATTTGAATTTACCAGTGATACACTGCTATTGTTTTTTAGCGTTTGGTCAAGCACCACTATATTATAATTTGTAAGTGGCATATTTTCTACTTTACGTGTTTGCTTACTTATCTCATCTTCAAAAATGGTATATTGATTTTGAGTTATTGCATTAAGTACACCCACACCTAAACCTTTTTGTGTACGACCGCTAATTTTAGTGGCATTAATTATTTTTGCCTGTGTGGGATCTTTTTGAATGGTTTCATTAAGGCCGGGCGAAAACTGTTTTTTAAATCGTGGTTCTACCCCAATGCGACGGCTGTAAAAAAGGTTTCCTTTATTAAATAATTCGGTTCCTTCGGTAAAAAAAGCACGGTTTTCATTAAACTTTTGTTCAAAAGGAGTAAGGTTTAAAACACGATTATCTGATTGTACCTGGCCAAAATCTGGAATCAATGTCATATCTAAAGTAAAGGCCTGGTTAATTCCGTATTTAACATCCATCCCGCCATTAAAAGTTGTTGTGTTTTTTTTACTGCCAGGTTCAGCAGTTCCATCGTGATTGATATAGGTAGAAAAATATGGCGAAAACTGCAAACGTAAAGGTGGTTTAATATTTTGAAAGTCTGTTAAAGTTCCTTCCTGGGTTAAAAAACCGTTTACGTTGGGGTCAATTGATTGCCAGAATAATTGCTGCCCGCTTTTTTGTCGTTTTCGTACAATATTTAATCCCCAATCCTGTATGTTTTTTTTGCCAAACCTTATAGCCGAGTATGGCAAAAACATTTCAAAACTCCAACCATCATTGTGTATTTTGGATTTACTTTCCCAAACAGCGTTCCAGCTAAAATCTTCGCTGTCGCCATTTAAATTAGGCGCTTGTTTAGCATCAAACTGTTCGCCTAAGGGAGTTACAAAATATTCAAATCCATTTAATTTATCCTGATAAGTATCAAAAATTACTCCTAAAAAATCATTATTTCCAAAACCATCCCTGCCTACCAACTCAGCAGCAATGCTGTCTTTATTCTTTTCATGTAAATATCCGCCAATATAAACACCTTCATCATTATATAAAAAATATACTTCGGTGGCATTGTCGGCGCTTTCTTGTATAAATGGCACCGGCCTTAATGCTATAAATTTATCGGCAACTAGCGCTTTTTTCCAGTCTGCTTCATCTAAAACTCCATCTATTTTTATGGCAGATTGTATCCTTTTAACAGCAATCGTTTTTTTAACTGATTGGCTATAAGCGGTTGTAGCAAGCAATATGCAAAAGCATACAGCTTTAAGCTTAAAAAATTTCATGGCTATACTTTATTGGTTTGTAAAGCATCATTCATGGCGTAATGATGCTGATACGAATTTAAACGTACCTACTCCAAAAAATGTTACCATTCATCAATCAAAAAAAGCTTTAGGTTTTTGTTAACAGGAGGTTTTAAACAAACAAATCATTATACAATTGTGCTCCCGGTACTACGGAATATTTATCAAGATTGGTAATGCCTTCGGCAGCTAGTACGTCTTCATCAATAAATGTATTGCCGGTACAAGTGGTTGAAGGTTTAGATAAGATATAAAAGGCAGTGTCGGCAAGTATTTCTGGTGTGCGACTCATTTTCATAAGCATTTCGCCACCAAGTAAATTATTAACAGCAGCAGTGGCAATTGTTGTACGAGGCCATAAAGCATTTGCTGCAATATTATATTTTTTTAGTTCGGCCGATAAGCCAAGTGCTATCATACTCATATCATATTTACTAATGGTGTATGCCAGGTGGTTTTGGAACCATTTTAAATCCATGTTAATAGGTGGAGAGAGATTTAAAATATGTGAATTGGTTCCTTTTTTCAGGTATGGAATACAAGCACGACTCATCATAAAAGTGCCCCGTACATTAATATCGTACATCAGATCAAATCTTTTAGGTTCAATTTGTTCGGTTGCTGTAAGGTTAATAGCCGAAGCATTGTTGATTAAAATATCAATTCCTCCAAATTTTTCAACTGTTTTATCAACTACTTGTTGTACCTGATCTTCAAAACGAATATCGCATTGCACCGCCAACGATTGGCCGCCGGCTGATTCCATTTCGGCTGCTGCTGAAAAAATAGTACCGCCCAATTTTGGATTTTCTTCTACACTTTTAGAAGCAATTACAATATTGGCTCCTTCTTTAGCTAATCGCAAACCAATGGCTTTTCCAATTCCTCTTGATGCACCAGTAATGATGACTGTCTTGTTTTTAAACATCCTGTTTTCTTTTTATTCAAATCTAATATAAAAAAGCCAAGCGCCTGATTTATAAAAATTAAACAAATGTTTGATTAATATTAAACAATCGTTTAACTTTGTGTTTCATTTCTCCAAAATGGAATTCAACAACAAACAAATACAGATTATAGAAACGGCCGAAAAACTCTTTGCTGACAGGGGTTTTGACGGAGCATCGGTAAGGGATATTGCCGATGAAGCCGGGATAAATGTGGCCATGATATCTTATTATTTTGGTTCAAAAGAAAAATTGCTGGAAGCTTTATTTAATTACCGGGCAATGGGAACCACTCAAAAGCTGGTAAGCATGATTGCCGATAAAGCGCTTAAACCCGTTGAAAAAATAAACCTGCTTATTGAATATTACATAGAAAAATTTCATAACCAAACCTGCTTTCATAAAATTATGAGCAGGGAACAGGTTGCAAGTAAGCGTACTGCTATTGCAGAAATGATACGCAGTTTTAAAAAACGCAATCAGCAATTAATTAAAGAAATAATCCTGGAAGGGCAAAAGAAGGGCGACTTTGTAAAGAATATTGATATACCCATTTTAATGGCCACACTTATTGCAACAGTAAACCACATGGTAACTACACAACATTTTTACAGGGAGATAAATAACCTGCAGGATATGCCCGAAGAACAGTTTCAAAAAATGATGAAGAAGAAATTAAATGCACATTTCAAATTTATTTTTAAAGCAATACTTACCAATGAAGTTTAAAAGCATTTTATTGATAACAGCATTATGCTGTTTTCAATGGCTGCAAGCGCAGGAAACTCGTACCCTTACCTTACAGGAAGCTATTAACCTGAGTTTAAAAAACAGTCATCAATTAAAAAGCAAAGATGCAAAAGTATTAGCGGCAACAGTTGCCGTAAAAGAAGCGCAAGAAAAAAAATTACCCGATGCAAGTATAAGCGGTTCGTATCTTTATTTACCTGCAAAACCAACCATCGATTTAAAGTCCGGATCAGCAAATGCTGGCAGCCCATCTGTTAAACAGGCCATTTATGGATTCAGAGGTGGAGAGTCTCAAGTCTTTTTTCA
>DAOLYC010000280.1:0-3785 GCA_035425605.1 Ferruginibacter sp. | reverse complement strand
GACCCTTGATGCAAAGGGCATGGACATAAAAGAAGTGGCTATGATGAAGGGTACTATCAAATCGAAATTAAAATATGATTATGATGGAATGCAGTTAAGGATAATGTTGGATAAAACTTACAATGGCGGAGAAAAATACACAGTGTATATAGATTATGTAAGTAAACCTAATGAATTGAAAGTAAAAGGAAGTGCTGCCATTACAGATGCTAAAGGATTGTATTTTATTAATCCAAAAGGAGAAGATAAAAATAAACCAATACAAATTTGGACACAAGGCGAAACTGAAGCCAACAGTGTATGGATGCCCACCATTGACAAGCCTGACCAAAAAACTACACAGGAAATATACATGACTGTACCAGCAAAATATGTTACACTGAGTAACGGGTTACTTAAAAGCCAGAAAAAAAATGCTGATGGAACCCGTACCGATTATTGGAAAATGGATCTTCCAAATGCTCCCTATCTTTTCTTTATGGGTGTAGGTGATTATGCAATAATAAAAGACAAGTATAAAGGCAAAGAAGTAAGTTATTATGTTGAAAAAGATCAAGCTCCGTATGCAAGGGGTGTATTTGGCCTAACGCCTGAAATGATAAAATTTTATTCTGACAAACTTGGTGTTGATTATCCATGGCCAAAATATTCGCAAATTGTTGGCCGTGATTATGTAAGTGGAGCCATGGAAAACACCACAGCTACCTTACACCAGGAAAGTGCTTACCAAAATGCACGTCAGTTAACCGATGGTAATACCTGGGAAACTGTAATTGCCCACGAACTTTTTCATCATTGGTTTGGCGATTTAGTAACCTGCGAAAGTTGGAGCAATATCACAGTTAACGAATCGATGGCCGATTACAGCCAGACTTTATGGATGGAACATAAGTATGGTAAAGATGCCGGTGATGAAGAAAATCAAAATGGGCTATTACAATATTTATCAAACCCTTCAGATAATAAGAAAGACCTCGTTAGATTTTATTATGCTGATAAAGAAGATGTGTTTGACCTAGTGAGTTACCAGAAAGGTGGCCGAGTTTTAAACATGTTACGTAATTATGTTGGTGATGATGCCTTTTTTAAATCGTTGAACACATATTTGAACGCACATAAATTTAGTAATGGCGAATCTGACCAAATGAGACTAGCATTTGAATCAGTTACAGGCCAGGATTTGAATTGGTTTTGGAATCAATGGTATTTTGGAAGTGGTAATCCAGTAGTAAAGATTGATTATAACTATGATGATGCAAAAGGAAAAGCAATGGTAATTATTGAACAAACACAAAAAACAGATAAAATTTTTAAATTACCAATTGCCATTGATGTTTATGCTGGAGCTACAAAAAAAAGATACCAGGTATGGGTTGATCATAAAATTGATACCTTTTATTTTAATTATACAAAACGGCCAAACCTTATAAATGTAGATGCAGATAAAGTTATGCTTTGGTCAAAAACAGATAATAAAACAGCAGAGAATTATATTTTTCAAATAAATAATGCTCCTTTGTATTTAGATAGAAAAGAATCGCTTGATTATTTTAATAAAAAAGGTATGCCTGAATTATCAATAGGACTAACTGATAAATATGCACCTTTAAGAAGAAGTACTATCACAAGACTTGAATCATCAAAAATTGCCGAAGACCCTAAAATTATTGCGTCTATTGAAAAAATTGCCAATACAGAAAAGGATAGAAGAACAAAAGCTGCGGCAATCAGTTATCTTTCTAAAACTAGCAATGCAAAATATAAAGCTTTGTACGAAAAAAATATAAACGATAGCAGCTATTCTGTAGCAGGCGCATCGTTAGAAGGGTTAATTGGCTTAGAACCCGATAAAGCTTATACACTTGCAAAAAAATATAGTATTGATGCTAAAGGAGATTTAGGTGATGTGGTTACAGAGACCATAATAAAATATGGCACCGAAACTGATTTTGATTTTATTGCTAACCGGTTTAATGAAATGCCATTAAGCCAGGGTAAACTTCAGGCTGTTTCATCATTTGCAGGCTTTTTAGAAAAAGTACAAAACATTGGCCAGGTAAAAAAAGGTATTGATATGGTCATCAATTTTCGTAATGCTATACCTGAACAATTTAGAGGATTTGTTGACCCGATGATTAAAAGCGGATTAAATAAATTAGGAAAAGCAAAAGGAAAAGAAATTGAAGATTATATAAATGACGGTTTTAAATAAAAGAGTATCAATTAAAAAAATGCCCCAGATAATCTGGGGCATTTTTTAATTTTTTTACCAGCTTCCGCTTGCGCCGCCACCTCCAAAACTACCACCACCAAAACCGCCAAAGCCGCCACCTGATGAACCTCCACCGCCGCCGCCACTCCAGCCACCACCACGTCCACTGCCGCCAAGCATGTTGGCAATTGTCCAGGCTGCAAAACCTCTGCGGCTCATAAAAGACCCACCACCTCCTCTGCCACCACTTATTGCTAAAAAAATTACAATAAGAATGATAATAAAAATAATATTACCAATGCCTCTACTTCTTTTTCCATAATTTTTTGGTGCTTTATATTCACCTTTTACAGCCTGTATAATTGCATCTGTACCTTCTTCAATTCCTCTATAATAATCATCGCCTTTAAAACTAGGAACTATAATTTCGTCAATAATCTGTTTTGCTGTAAGATCGGGCAAAGCTCCCTCTAAACCATAGCCGGTTGCAATATTTAATTTTCGGTCGTTTTTTGCAATTAGTAAAACAATACCGTTGTTAAATTCTTTTCCTCCAACACCCCATGTCCTTCCAAGCTCAATATTAAAATCTGCTACATCTTTTCCATTTAAAGTTGGAATAATAACAACTGCAATTTGTGTTGATGTAGAGTCGTCAAAAGCAACCAGTTTATTTTCTAATGCTTGTCGTTGATCTGCAGTTAAAGTTCCGGTATAATCATTAACTAGTTGAGATGGTTTATTTCTTAAAAGATTATCTGTATTGAAATTATCCTGAGAAAAAGAAATAGCAGAAACAAGCAATAAAATAAGTATGGAAAAAATTTTCTTCATTTTTTTTGAAACAAGCTCTTTGCTTTTTAATTTTTAATTGCCAAAAACAATTTCGTCTGGCAACTCATTCTTGTCTTCTGTAGGTATATATGGAAATTCATCTTTTAAGGTTTTACCAATACGTTCTACACATTGAACAATGCCAATACAGATATTATCATTTTTGAATTGAGCTAGTATATCTTTTACGGCATAATTCCAGTAATCGGTGCCTACTTTTTGATAAATCCCTTCATCAGCAAACAATGCCAGTTCGTGATGTTTCATGGCTATATAAAGTAACACAGCATTGCGATGATCTGTTTCCTGCATTTTTAATTTAAAGAAAATTTCAGATGCCCGGTCAACAGCATCCACATAAGAATTTTTACTTTCTACATAAACCCTTATTTCACCGCTGGTTTCTTTTTCGGCTATACGAATAGCATCTACAATCTGCTGTTTTTCTTCAGCAGAAAAAAAATCTTTCTTCTTAAAAAACGGAAATAAACCCATTAAAATTTAATTTCTGTTACATTTTCAGCTCCGGCATCAGACTGAAAACCTTTTTTTTCAGTAAACCCAAATAAACCGGCAACAAGTTTTGTTGGAAAAGTTCTTACCGAATTGTTGTAAATATTAACGGCTTCATTAAAATCCTTTCGGGCAATTTTAATTCTGCGTTCGGTACCTTCTAATTGTGTTTGTAATCCTGCATAAGCAGCCGATCCTTTTAATGTTGGATATTTTTCGATACTGA
>DAOLYC010000279.1:0-3835 GCA_035425605.1 Ferruginibacter sp. | reverse complement strand
ATTAATATTGATAGCTGCCATGATGACTTCGGTGGCAATTGTTAGGGAAAAAGAGATTAATACTATGGAAGTGATATTGGTTTCGCCATTAAAACCAATATTGTTTATTGTGAGTAAAGCCATTCCATATATTTTTTTATCGTTGGTTAATTTACTCACCATTTTAATTGTAAGTGTTACCATTCTTGATGTGCCTATCAACGGTAATATTTTTTTATTGATGGTCGAATCGCTATTGTTCATCATCACATCAGTGTCATTGGGGTTATTGATATCTAATTTTACCAAAACACAACAGGAAGCACAAATGTTTTCGCTGATGTCTTTGTTGCTTCCAACTTTATTGTTAGGTGGTTTTATGTTTCCTATTGAAAGTATGCCATGGCCTTTGCAGGTTGTTTCAAATATTGTTCCATCAAAGTGGTTTTACATTATTGTAAAAGATGTGATGATAAAAGGGCTTGGATTTTCACAAATATGGAAAGAGACACTGGTACTGGTTGGTATGTCGCTGGTTTTGCTGTTTATAAGTTTCAAGAAATTTAAAATAAGGCTTTCATGAAAAAACTGCTGGTTATACTGGATAAAGAGTTTAGGCAGATTTTCAGAAACCCGTCTATCCTTAGAATGGTTCTTTTTATGCCGGTAGTGCAATTGCTGATTTTTCCTTTTGCAGCCAATTACGAAGTGAAGAATGTTTTACTTACTGTTGTTGACCATGATCATTCTTCCTATTCAAAAAAATTCATTAATAAAATATCCGGATCAAAATACTTTAAACTAACAGGTTACGAACCTTCATACAGCAAGGCTATGAAATCAATTGAGTCGGGTACGGCCGATCTGATAATAGAAATTCCAAAAGATTTTGAAAAAGAACTGGTAAAAGAGAATAAATCAACCATGCTTATTGCAGTAAATGCGGTTAATGGTGTAAAAGCCAATCTGGGCGGTGTTTATGCGGCTTCCATCATCAGGGATTTTAATGCAGAAATACGTACAGATTGGATACAGGTTCCCACATTCAATGCACAACCAACCATCGAGGTTACTTCATCAAACTGGTATAACCCATTATTGGATTATAAAATATTTATGGTGCCTGCAATTTTAGTTACACTGCTTACATTAATTGGCAGTATAATGGCTGCATTAAATATTGTACATGAAAAAGAAATAGGAACCATCGAACAAATTAATGTTTCTCCTATAACCAAATTACAGTTTATATTAGGTAAACTTATTCCCTTTTGGATTATGGGACTGGTTACACTTACTTTGGGTTTACTTATTTCGTGGCTGGTTTACGATATTGTTCCGGTGGGAAGTTTAACATTGATATATTTATTTGGTGTTGTATTCCTTTTTACTGTGTTAGGTGTTGGTTTACTCATTTCTACTTTTGCCGAAACTCAAACCCAGGCAACTTTTGTTAGTTTTTTTGTGATCATGCTGTTTATGTTGCTTGGCGGTTTATATACTCCTATTGAAAGTATGCCCGATTGGGCTAAACTCATAACCAAAATAAATCCTGTTGCTTATTTTATAGAAGTGATAAGGATGATTATTTTAAAAGGAAGCAGTTTTACAGATGTGAAAATTCAGTTTTTTTCGGTACTGGGTTTAGGTATTTTGTTTAATGTCTGGGCTGTTTTTAATTACAGAAAACGGTCGTAAATTTTATCCATTTACATACAGCTCTTCTACTTTTTTTCTTGCCCAGGGTGTTTTTCGTAAAAATTTCAGACTAGAGTTTATACTTGGGTTATCCCTAAAACAGTTGATACGGATTCGTTTTCCTAATTCATCCCACCCATACATTTCTACCAGGTGTGTTACAATCATTTCAAGTGTTTTGCCATGAAGCGGATCGTTGGATATAAGTTGTGTCATTCAAATTGTTTTTTGCAAAGCATGAATAATAGATTTTTAAAAAACCATTCATAACAATGTAACTTGTGCACAATAACCAAGCAATTATCTTTTAAAAATATTAGCTATACCCTTACTTAATTTTTGAATGGTTTCAATACTTTTATTTATAGGTTCTGCAGAAATATCTTCATACCCTTCTGTAATGTAGTCCTGGTCATATTGCTGAGGATAAATTACGATATGACTGTTTGTGGTAAAATGTTTTTCAATTTTAGTTGGTAGGTTCTCCAGCAAACTCATATAAGAAGTAGAGCCTTTACGTGCAGAAATTAAAATAAAGAGGTCATCTACCAGTATATTTCTTGATATGATGAGGAAATCTTCCCAGCTTTCAAATAATTCGGTGTGTACAGTTGCAGATGCTTTTGATTTTTTTATGAACCTTTCAACGGCATTTTTTGTTGATGTGTTACTATACAATATTATAGGTATGCTCAGTTCCTGCGACAGTGTTACAATTTTTGATAACCATATCTGGAACCCATATTCTCGTTCGGCTAAAGGAGGTACCACAATAAATATTCTTTTGTGTAAGATGAGTGGCTTTTCTATACTGCAAATGAATAAGGTTTTATCTGTATTGTTTAAGATGCTATCCATTTTATCGCCAATAAGCTTATCCAAAATACCTATACGCTGTGGCCAACCCAGGATGATGATGTTTGACATGATTTCCCTGGATATTCGGATTATGCCGCTCGCTGCATTGTGATCTATGGTAGTTATAACATTTACTTTAGTTTCTGATGCAGATGCCTGGTGAACAAATTCCTGTAATTTGTTTTTGGCTTTAATTATATTTAATTCTGCCTCTTCGTTGTTTGAAACAACAGAAAGTATAGATACCGGGTTGGCTGATGATTTATCTTTCAAGAAGATTGAAAGGTCAAGCAGCTTTTCAATGTTTTCAATATTTATTGTTGGCAATAAAATATGCTCATTATTAAAACCGTTAATTTTTTTCAGGTCGGCAGTATCATCTGTTTCAAGTATAATTTTTTTACCTGCTTTTTCTGTTACAAATGATGCAACAATACAAGTTATAAGAATTAATATGATGGTTCCGTTTAAGATATTTTCATCCAAAATACCGGCATTAAATCCTACTAAAATAACTGCAAGGGTGGCAGCGGCATGTGAGCTGCTTAAGCCAAAAATAAGTTGTCTTTGAGATGATGTGTACTTGAAAATGATCTGTGTAAAAAATGCGGCAATCCATTTACCAAATAACGATACTATAGTTAAAGTGGCAGCTACTAATAATGCGGTAGGGCCATTTAATATTACATTTACATTTACCAACATGCCCACACTAATTAGAAAAAAGGGTATGAACAATGAGTTGCCTATAAATTCAATTCGGTTCATTAAGGCAGATGAATGAGGGATTAGTTTATTTAATGCAAGCCCGGCAACAAAAGCGCCAATTATTGATTCTACACCGGCAGCTTCTGCTAAAAAAGCTGCAAAGAAAACAACAGCAAGCACAAAAATATAATGAGAATGTTTTTCACTTTCAAGCTTTCGAAAAAACCATTTTGCAATTCTGGGTATCACTAAAAACATGATTAAAGAAAAAATGGTTAACGATAAGCCAAGCCTTATCCAAAAGAAATGATTGAGGTTGCCCTGGCTGTTTCCCATTATTACTGCCAGTATGATAAGTACGGCAGTATCGGTTAGTATGGTACCGCCAACCGTTATTGCTACGGCCTGGTTTTTAGATACACCCAATTTGCTTACAATAGGATAAGCTACCAGCGTATGTGTTGCAAACATGCTTGCTGTAAGAAAGCTGGCATTAAAATCGTAGTGAAGAAAATAATAACAAACCGGAAACCCCACAGCTAATGGAAAAATAAAAGTGAAGAATCCGAACACAAGGCTTTTGAACCTGTTT